>JAYWCV010000249.1:0-15887 GCA_043780275.1 Chitinophagaceae bacterium | reverse complement strand
GCACAAACACCGGGCAGGTTAAATTTTTTCAATTTCAAAAACTTCACCTTCCTGGCCGATTTTGCCCACAACCCTCCAGGCTTACAGCTTCTTTGCGATTTTGTAAGCAAACTGGATTATCCATACAAAGTGGGAGTGATTAGCGGTACCGGCGACAGAAGAGATGAAGATATCCGTAAACTGGGTGAAATATCTGCCCATTATTTTGATGAGATCATCATCCGCTGCGATAAAAATCTACGAGGACGTACACCTGATGAGATCATCGATTTACTGAAAGAAGGTATTGCCAGTGTAAATCCTGATCTCCCATATCTGGTGATTCCGAATGAAGACGAAGCCTTGGATCATATTTATGAAAATCATAAAGCGGGAGCATTGTATACCATAATGTGCGACGTAGTAGCCAGGGCACTGGATAAAATAAAAGAACTGAAAGAGCGGGAAGAACAGGAATTAAATGAAGAAATAAAAAAATCTTAATCATAGTTTTGAATCAGTTTTGGGAGGTATTGTTTCATCCCCTATTTTTGCACTCCCAAAACATGTTTTTGGAACCGGATTGGCCCATGGTGTAATGGCAGCACTACTGATTTTGGTTCAGTTAGTTAAGGTTCGAATCCTTATGGGCCAACAAAAGCCAGCAAGAAATTGCTGGCTTTTTTAGCTAATTCCCAGCCCCCCCGCCTCAGTTCTTGTTTCACCGAAACTATTTTTATGAAAATGGATTGTGAGACACAAACCATGGCAAATAAAAGAAAGATTAAAGTACCCTGCCCCTGCCGTGGTTGTTGTTTTCCTTCACCAACCAAGCCGTAATGATTACCCTTAACCTAGAAAATAATATGCGAAAACCCAAGACTGATGTTTGCACTAAACTCAGAACGTTGATATACAAATGAAGGTGTTGGAACAGAACCTGGCTCAAAGAAGCGGTACATTGATGTGGCATTCAAAAAGAACCTTGTTCTGAAATTCATAAAATAATTGGCATTTAAAAATAAGCCCGGTTCAAAATGAAGATCCTCTCTTTGCCCGATTTCATTACTGAATACATAACGGGTGTTGAGATAGAAACCTCCATTTACAATGGTTCTGTTATTGGGGTAATAACCAATACCATAAGAAGCATTAAAAAATAATGATGAACCATTGATATTTTCAAAAATAGTTGGTTGCGTGGGAATGTTGTTTATTTGTTGCGCTGATTTACTTCTTTGCCAATGCTGCGTAAAAGAAATCGAAGAACCCATGCTTTTCTGCCAGAATAAATTTAAGGGTTTTTGTTTTTCAAATCCAATCACCGGTTCATATGAATAATAAAACTCCCTGTTATTTGATTTGAAATTATTGACGCTATATTTTTGATCAGATTCAGTACGGTTCCATTTAACAGAAGGCCTGAACCTGAAATAATATACTGTACCTGCCAGCCTGCCGGGATTAAAAGCCAACGCCCAGTTATCATTCACCGTAGTAAAATATGCAATAGAAGGTTGGTTCACAAAATTATTTGCTTTGAAAAAAGAATCAATTCTCGATAATTCATAAATACGGCGTATCCTGTTATCAAATACCCGCTGGTTATTTATGTCGGTAATAAGTTTCGCCAGTTCATTCAACTTATCGGCAGAAATATCCTGTTGCAGCAAACCCATTTTTTGCAAATCATTTACAATGAACATGGCCATTTGCGCATCCTGTACATTCTCCATACGGCCTTTGCCCACACCAAGTATAAGTTTGTTATTTAAAAAATTTCCTTCCGCATTATAGGATGAATTATTGATCGATTGATGTCTATTGTTTCCGGTTACTGAAAATTCATTTCCCGCTTCGAAGAAAAAATTGTTTTTAAAAAAGACCCGGTCCACCCTGTTCCAGTTAAAAGAAACAGATAAAGCCCTGTCCGTTGATTTTGTTGTATCTGAACTGCTTAAATTTGAATAATAAGAAGGCCTCAAAGAAAAGTTAGATGTATGCTGGCGTTTGTCAGTACTGGTGATCTTGAAATAATCAATATTGGGATTTGTATTGAAAGACCGGCTTTTATAATGATCCAGGTTTACATACTTTGAGTCAAAAATACTTCCATTCAAATTTAAGTCCACCTGCAATGCCCTGAAACCGGGTGTACGGAATTTATAATCTTTCAATTGAAAGGAAGAATCCTGTGCTTTTGTTTGAAAAGCAGAGAAAATAAACAGTAAAAAAAAGGGAAGTGTATAATTGAATTTCATAAACTGAAGTTTGATGTTGTGTAAATTGGTTGAGGTTAAAAGTATAACGATAAGGTTTATATGCTCAAAATAAAATCATAAATTAAAGTATACATTTTGTTAAAGAAAAGGATTGTTATTTTCTCGGCCCAAGTTCGTGTTTCACAGACCGAAACTATTGTTTATGAAAAATGGTTTGTGAGACACAAACCATGGCTAAGGAATTACTCGTAGCAAAATATTACCTGTCAGAAAACCTTAACTATATGGCTTGATTAAATTGAAAGGATTAAGGATGCCGTCCTTGATTTTTAAACAATCACCCTTGATTCATCGCATCTTTCTCCCTTTTGTTTTTTTTACCTATATTAAATCATGAAAATTCTTCTAACCGGTGTCACTGGATATATCGCACAAAGATTATTACCGGTTTTACTGGAGAACGGACACCAGGTGGTTTGCAGTGTCAGGGATATCAACCGCTTTGATGCTGTTAAGTTCAATGCTGAAAACCTGTCGGTGATTGAAAGCGACTTTTTAAAAAAGGAAACCCTTGCTTCCATCTCCCACGACATTGATGTAGCTTTTTACCTGATACATTCCATGTCTACCCAGGAAGGAGATTTTGAAACTATGGAATCCCGTTGTGCAGAAAATTTCAGGGAAAGACTCGATCAGACTTCCGTAAAACAAGTCATTTACCTCAGCGGCATCATCAACGAGAACCAACTTTCAAAACATTTAAGCTCCCGTAAAAAGGTAGAAGAAATTTTATCGAATGCCCAATTTGCACTGACCACTTTAAGGGCCGGAATCATCGTTGGTTCCGGCAGCGCATCCTTCGAAATCATCCGTGACCTAGTTGAAAAACTTCCCGTGATGATCACTCCCCGCTGGCTCAATACGAGGTGCCAGCCGATTGCCATCAAAAATGTCTTGGAATTTTTGAATGGAGTCATTTTGAAAGAAGAAACCTACGATAAGAGCTACGATATAGGAGGTCCCGACATATTAACCTACAAAGAAATGCTGCTTCAATTTGCAAAAGTCAGGGGTTTGAAAAGAAGGATTTTTGTAGTACCTGTAATGACGCCAAAACTATCTTCCTACTGGTTGTATTTTGTTACATCCACATCGTATACCCTGGCGAAAAACCTGGTCAACAGCATGAAGATTGAAGTAGTATGCAAACCCAATGATCTGGAAAACCTGCTCGGGATAACATTGATCAATTACAAGGATTCGATATACCGTGCTTTTGATAAAATCGAACAAAACCAGATCATCTCCAGTTGGAAGGATGCACTGACCAGCAATGTCCTGCAAAAAGGCATTTCACAACATATAGAAGTGCCGGAAAATGGCTGCTTCAAGGATATTAGAAAAAGAATTATAATGGATGAAAAAACCGTATTGGACAAAATCTGGTCCATTGGTGGCAAGTCCGGATGGTATTATGCCAACTGGCTTTGGGAGATCAGGGGATTCATGGATCAGCTGATGGGTGGCGTAGGAATGCGGCGGGGCCGGAAAAGTACAACAGACATTAAAGCAGGTGATACATTGGATTTCTGGAGAGTGTTGCTGGCCAACAAAAATGAGAAAAGATTGTTGCTTTATGCAGAAATGAAACTACCCGGAGAAGCCTGGTTGGAATTTGTGATCAATAAAGAGAATGTATTAATCCAAACCGCAACTTTCCGTCCAAGAGGATTATCAGGTCGATTATACTGGTATGCTGTTTTTCCATTTCACAGTATTATTTTTAACGGCTTGATTAATAAATTAACCACTCAATAAAAAGGATATGATAACGAGAATTGCCTTGTTTCTGATTGTAAATTTTGCAGCCCTGGGCATTGGAGGGTTGTTGATGGATAAAGGACCAAGTTCCGAATGGTACCAGACCCTTGACAAGGCACCCTGGACTCCTCCGGGATGGGTATTCGGTGCTGCCTGGACCTTGATCATGATTTGCTTCTCAGTATATATGGCCAAGGCATGGAGCATGGCAAGCAATCAAAAAATACTGATCATCCTTTTTGCTGTACAATGGATATTGAATGTATCTTGGAACCCTGCATTTTTCAAATACCATGAAGTACTTCTGGGTTTGGTGATCATTACATTGCTCACCATTCTGATCGGGTACATCCTTTTCAGATATGCCAATCAATTAAAATTGTGGTCCATATTACTACTGCCTTATTTTATTTGGTTACTCATCGCTACTTCACTGAATGCATATATTCATTTTAAGAATTAAGATTCATGATTGCAATACATTGGTTCAGGAGGGATTTGAGAATTGAAGACAATACGGCACTAAACCATGCACTGGAAAGCAAAATGCCCGTACAGCCTATTTTCATTTTTGACAAGAACATACTGGAAGATCTGCCAGCAGATGATGCCCGGGTTGGATTCATTCATCAAACCCTGCAAAAAATACATGATCAACTTGCATCGCATGGAAGTTCATTAAAAATATTTATAGGGGACCCACTGGAAATATGGAAACAGATCATTGCGGAATATGAAGTGGGAGCCGTTTTCCTGAATAAAGACTATGAACCCTATGCCATTCAGCGGGATGAAAAAATAAAAATATTATTGCATTCGCATGGTATCAGGCTTTTAACTTTCAAAGACCAGGTGATTTTTGAAGAAACAGAAGTTGTAAAAAAAGACAATACAGCTTACACCGTATTCACTCCATACAAAAGGAAATGGCAGGAAGAATTTTCAGCACTTCCTGTCCAAACAAAAAAAAGAAAGGTTTGGAAGAACTTTCATGCATCTGCCAACCCATTTCCATCACTAAAGGAAATAGGTTTCAAGCAATCTCCTATCCAGGTGCGGCCCTACGATCTTTCAATGATTTCAAACTATGAAAAAACCAGAGACCTACCTGCCGAAGACGCCACAAGTTATCTAAGTCCTCATTTGCGATTTGGCACAGTCAGCATCCGGCAAATTATTTCCCAATTAAATCCAATGAATGAAGTTTTCCTGAGAGAACTCATTTGGAGGGAATTTTTTATGCAGATCATGTTTCATTTTCCCAACGTGGTCGGTGAAAATTTCAGGAGCAAATACGATGGGATAAAGTGGAGAAATAAGGAAGAAGAATTTGAATTATGGTGCAAGGGTGAAACTGGATACCCCATGGTGGATGCCGGCATGCGGCAACTGAACCATACAGGCTTCATGCACAACAGGGTCCGAATGGTGACCGCAAGTTTTCTTTGCAAGAACTTGCTGATTGACTGGAGATGGGGTGAAGCCTATTTCGCCAAAAAGCTGCTGGATTATGAACTCTCCTCCAACAATGGAAACTGGCAGTGGGCGGCAGGTACCGGTTGTGATGCCGCACCGTATTTCAGGATTTTCAATCCGGCAGAACAACAAAAACGTTTTGATAAAAACATGGAGTATATAAAACAATGGATCCCTGAATTCGGCACAAAAGATTACCCCGATCCGATAGTTGACCATAAACTGGCAAGGGAAAGGGCTTTGAACGTTTATAAAAAAGGAATACAAAATAAATGAAGAAATAGTTTTTGATAAAAAAAATGAAATCTATATTTTCATTATTTATTCCTATAAAATAGATTCATTGGTTTATCCCTCATATTTACTTTAATTTTATTACCATGCCATTGTCAAAATTAATTTTAAGCTATCTACTTACAGCAGTTGTGTTTTTTGCCATAGATATGGTCTGGCTGGGTTTTATTGCTAAAGACTTGTACAGAAAATACCTTGGTAATTTTTTAAGTGATAATGTAAACTGGACAGCTGCCATTATTTTTTATTTACTGTTTATTTCAGGCATTTTTTATTTTTCCATTCTTCCGGCTATCGAAAAAAATTCGCTGATAAAAGCTGTGATCAGCGGTGTCTTGTTTGGAATTTTTACTTATGCTACCTACGATCTTACCAATTTAGCTACTTTAAAAGACTGGCCGCTTCGAATAGTTTTTATTGATATTCTTTGGGGTGCAATTCTTACCGGACTGGTAAGTACAGCAGGCTTCTTCATTGTTAAATGGATTTCTTAAATGTTAGCCCTTTTCATAAATTGTTTTATCATCATCATCATATATGCTACCTGTTGGTTTGCCGTAGCACTGATTAAAAAAAGAAATGATGTGGCAGACATTGCCTGGGGTATTGGTTATATCATTATTTGCTGTTATCTTTTTATAACTTATAAATCATCACCCGTTTTATTATTGTTGTATATCCTTGTTATTGTTTGGGGATTGCGGTTAAGTCTGCATATTTATTTCCGAAATAAAAATAAAAAAGAAGATTTCCGGTATTTGGCATGGCGCAAAGAATGGGGTAAATCATTTTACTGGCGTACTTATGCCCAGGTCTTTTTATTACAGGGTGTTTTATTGCTCATTATTCTTTCGCCAGTAATTCATGCAGTCATTATTGAACCGCAGTATTGGAGTGTTTTTACATGGATCGGTACAGGTTGTTGGTTGATGGGTTTTTATTTTCAAACAGTAGCCGATTGGCAATTATCCGTTTTCATTAAACACAAAACAATACCTGGAACCATTATGCAAACCGGATTATGGAAATACAGCCGCCACCCAAATTATTTCGGAGAAATAATGATGTGGTGGGGCATTTTTATCATTACAATCCCATTCTCGAACAGTATTTTTTTCATCATCAGTCCGCTGACCATTACGTTTTTATTGGTTTATGTATCCGGTATTCCTTTACTTGAAAAGAAATATGCCAACAATCCTGGATTTGAAGAATATAAAAAAAGAACAAGTAAATTAATTCCAATGCCACCAAAGAAAATTTAATGGCTCAATTACTATATAAAAAAGCCACCTTTTTACAGGTGGCTGTACTGACTAACCAAAACAAATAATTTATAAATTCTCTTTTAGATTAAGAAAGAGTCTTTTTAAGTGGTTAATTACTTTGGTAATAATACCTTGTCAATTACATGCACAACGCCATTTGATCCAGACAAGTCGGCAGCAGTAACAACTGCATCATTGATCATCACCTTACCATCTTTAATAGTCACCTTTAACTCCTGACCGTTTACTGTTTTAATCATTTGGCCATCTTTTAAATCTGCTGCCAAAACTTTGCCTGCAACTACATGATATGTAAGTATACCGGCTAAAGCGGATTTGTTCTCAACCTTCAACAAATTTTCCACTGTGCCCGCAGGTAAATTGTCAAATGCAGCATTTACCGGAGCAAACACGGTGAAAGGACCATCACCGCTTAAAGTTTCAACTAATCCAGCTGCTTTAACTGCTGCTACCAAAGTTGTATGATCTGCAGAACTTATGGCAATGTCTACGACCGTTTTCGGTGTTTCCATCGGAGCAGTTACTTCTGTGTTTTGAACCGGAGTTTCCTTTTCAGCATTGGCATTTGTATTGCAAGCTCCAAGTGCACCAATTACGAGTAAAATAAAAATCTTTTTCATGTTTCTTTTTGTTTTATAAATTAAAAAATTAAACGTCCTCAACTATTGAATTGCAAATATAAGAGTTTTGTTTATATTTTTTATATTTTATTTAAACAATATTATTTACAAAAACTATGACCAGCTAACATTAAACCTTAAATAGTTATTATTAAACAGTATATTAAAAATAAAATTATACAAATTCAATATTTGTATAATTCATATTGTTTAAATATATTTGCTAATATTTAAACAATATGAATTTATTCTCCATTTCGCAACTCGAACAGTTTTCAGGCATAAAATCACACACGATCAGGGTGTGGGAACAACGTTATACTGCACTTACACCCACCAGATCGAAGGGCAATACAAGATATTATGACAACTCACAATTAAGGAGATTGTTAAACATTGTCAGCCTGATGGAATCCGGCTATAAAATTTCGGAACTGTGTGCCATGCCGGATAATAAGTTATTTGCCTTATTGGAATCTGAATTGCAAAGCACGTTGGTTAAAGAGAATACCCATGAATATTTCGTATCACAATTAATTGCAGCTTCAACGACATTTGACGAAGTGCATTTTGAAAAAATATTTTCGAATTGCCTGCTACGTCTTGGCATGAGAAATACATATATACAGGTGATCTATCCATTACTTGTAAGAATGGGTCTGATGTGGACTACCGATAAAATAAATCCTGCCTATGAACATTTTTGTAGCAACCTGATAAGCCGAAAGTTATATGCGGCCATTGATGCCTTACCACCTGCCCAATCATCAAATAGCAGCTGGCTGCTATTTTTACCCGAAAACGAGTTTCATGAAACCGGTTTGCTTTTTTCCCATTACATCATTCGTCAGGCAGGCAATAAGGTTATTTATCTGGGAAACAATCTGCCTTTTGACACACTCCAAAGTGCTGTTAAAGAAATAAATCCGGATCATCTTTTTTTCTTCCTAGTTCATCATGATAGAATGGAATACTCACAGGCCTATTTGAACAAATTGAAAAAGAATTTCATCAAGCAACAGATTCACTTATCCGGCAATGAAAAACTGATTAGCCAGTTGAAAACAGGAAATAAAATACATTGGATAAAATCCGTGGAGGATTTGGAAAATCAGTTGGTACTGAAGAATGATTAATAAACAATACGATAATCAATAAATACAACATGTCTAAAATTGCCGTCATAGGTTCAGGGTTTTCCGGATTGAGTGCTGCAGCATACCTTTCAGCAGAAGGACATGAAGTACATGTTTTCGAAAAAAATGAATCGACAGGTGGCAGGGCAAGGCAATTCAAAACCGATACGGGATATGTCTTTGATATGGGGCCAAGCTGGTATTGGATGCCGCAAGTGCTTGAATCGTTTTTTAATGATTTCGGTTTTTCCGTTGCCGATTTTTATGAACTGGAATTATTGAACCCTTCGTTTGATGTGATCTTTCCAAAAAATGAGTCCATCAGTGTACCTGAGAATTTCAATGACCTTTGCAGCCTTTTTGAATCGATTGAAGAAGGCAGCGCAATGAAGCTCAGGCAATTTATGGATGAGGCGGAATACAAATACAAATCAGGCATGGAAAATCTGGTATATAAGCCCGGCTTGTCCATTACTGAATTTGCCGATATGGATTTGATTAAAGGTGCATTCCGCTTGCAGGTTTTTTCATCCTTCAGCAAGCATGTGCGAAAGTTTTTCAGCCATCCTAAACTGATAGCCTTAATGGAGTTTCCTGTTTTGTTTCTGGGAGCCACCGCCAAAGACACACCTGCTTTATATAGTTTAATGAATTATGCAGGACTAAAACTGGGCACCTGGTATCCACAAGGAGGTTTTGGAAAAGTGATAGAAGCCATGCAAAAAGTTGCTGAAATACAAGGTGCAGTTTTCCATTTGAATACCCCTGTTGAAAAAATTGAAGTTTCCAACAATCTTGCAACCGGATTGCAAGTGAATGGAGAACGATTTGATTGTGATGCCGTCATTGCATCTGCAGATTACCATCATATAGAAAGTAAATTGCTTCCAGCTAAATATAGAAATTACGGGGAAGACTATTGGAAAAAGAAAATCTTTGCTCCTTCCTGCCTGATTTTTTTTCTGGGTATAAATAAGAAAATAAAATCACTGAATCATCACAGCCTGTTTTTTGATGAATCCTTGGACCGGCATGCAGAAGAAATTTACAAAAATCCACAATGGCCATCCAAACCTCTTTTTTACACTTGCTGCCCATCTAAAACAGATGACAGCCTGGCACCAGAAGGACATGAGAACATTTTCATGCTAATGCCTATTGCAGCCGGCTTAAAAGACAGTGAAGAAATGCGGGAAAAATATTTTCACATCATGATTTCCAGATTGGAGAAACAAGTGAATGAAGCCATCATTCCATATATTGATTACAAGAAAAGCTATTGTGTGAATGATTTCATTACAGATTACAATTCATACAAAGGCAATGCCTACGGATTGGCAAACACCTTGATGCAAACAGCTATCCTAAAACCGAAAATTAGGAACAGGAAAATAAAAAATCTGTTTTACACAGGTCAGCTCACAGTTCCCGGACCGGGTGTCCCACCATCCATCATCTCCGGAAAAATTGCATCCGAACAATTACTTAAACATTTAAACAAAACGCATCATGAAGTCACTATTTGATAATGTATCTGTTCAATGCAGTAAATTAACTACCAAGACTTATAGTACCAGTTTCTCATTGGGCATTTATTTTCTGAACAACAGATTGCGGAACCCGATTTACGCCATATATGGATTTGTCCGCTTTGCAGATGAGATCGTTGACAGTTTTGATGGCTACAATAAAAAATCATTACTGGAAAAGTTTAAGGCAGAAACATATGATGCCATCGAAAACCGCATTTCATTGAATCCTATCCTGAATTCCTTTCAACATGTGGTTCACCAATTCAACATTCATCCAGATCTGATTGAAACTTTTTTGAAAAGCATGGAAATGGATTTATCGAAAATAAATTATACCGCAGAAAAATATGACGAGTACATTCTTGGTTCCGCAGAAGTAGTCGGACTAATGTGCCTCCATGTTTTTACAGAAGGAAATCTTAAACAGTATGAGGAGTTAAAGCCCTATGCCATGAAACTGGGTGCGGCATTCCAGAAAGTAAATTTTTTACGTGACATGAAAGATGATTACCAGATTCTGGGTCGTACCTATTTTCCGGATATAGATATGACACAATTTAATTCCAGTGCAAAACAAAAGATTGAACTTGAAATTGAACATGATTTCAATGAAGCCTTAACCGGCATCAGGAAACTACCATCCTCGTCGAAGGGAGGCGTTTATCTGGCCTATGTCTATTACAGATCACTATTCAAAAAAATCAAGAATTTGCCTGCAAAAAGTATACTCAACCAAAGGGTACGTATTTCCAATGGCGAAAAATTTGGTCTTATGCTCAACAGCATGCTGCAATATAAAATGAACCTGTTATGAGATACCTGATTTTATATTTATCACTAATCAGCACTCCGGTTTTTGCCGGTGAATTACCATTAAATGAAGTGCGGACACTATTTCAAAAATCTGCTTTCGAGGAAGCTTCATGCAGAAAATTGATTTCCCTGATAAAAGACAACAACGAATCCAAAGACCACACCATGGCTGCCTACAAAGCCTGTGCTACCATGATGATGGCAAAATATGTATTTAATCCTTTTACAAAACTTTCCAATTTTCAGAAAGGGAAAAAAATGCTTGAACACTGTGTTCAAGGCAGCAAAGGGAATATTGAAATTATATTTTTAAGATTTACTGTTCAATGCAATGCCCCCAGGTTTTTAAATTACTATTCATCCATTCAGCATGATAAAATGCTTTTATTGAATTCAATCGATAATCTGAATGACCGGCAGTTAAAGGAAATTATCATACATTATTTAAAGACGTCGGAGCACTTATCAGCAATTGAAAAACAAAATTTAATATCATGAATGATTATTTGATACTCGTCGACAAAAATGATGAACCACAGGGAAAAATGGAAAAAGATTCGGTGCACCGGCTTGGTCTTCTTCACAGGGCATTTTCCATTTTTATTTTCAATACGAAAGGTGAATTGCTTTTACAGCAGAGAGCTGATGGCAAGTACCACTCTGCAGGTTTGTGGACAAACTCCTGCTGTAGTCATCCAAGATATGGCGAAGACATATCGGATGCGATACCAAGACGGCTAATGGAAGAAATGGGCATGACATGCAAAACAAGGTTCGCCTTCAGTTTTATATACAATGCCAGCTTTGATAATGGCTTGACGGAACATGAATTTGACCATGTATATTTTGGCATCTCGGACGATCTTCCGTTTCCGGAAAAATCGGAAGTGAAAAACTGGAAATATATACGGTTGGAAAATCTGGAGAACCATATCTCCAAACAACCTGAAATTTATACTGCCTGGATGAAAATATGCCTACCCCAAGTGAAGAAATATTATAAAATGATATTCGAGATAAACACACAGACACATGCATCAATTTAAAGCTGAACAGTTCTTGCCGATAACCATGGACAAAGCATGGGACTTCTTCTCATCGCCACACAACCTGTCTGCAATTACCCCTCCTGAAATGGATTTTGTAATTTTATCCCAATTGAATGGAGAAGAAATTTATGAAGGAATGAAAATAGATTATACGGTAAAACCGTTGTTCGGCATTCCTGTCAGATGGCAAACGGAAATATGTAAAGTAAAAAAACTGTCGTTTTTTACTGACCGGCAAACAAAAGGTCCTTATAAGGTTTGGGAACATTCGCATACTTTTATTGAGAAAGATAACGGTGTACTAATGACCGATGTGGTGAATTACAAATTGCCGTTTGGACTCCTGGGCAGGTTTGCAGAATGGCTGCTGGTGAGAAAGAAGATAAACGCCATTTTCGATTACAGGAAAACCATATTGGAAAAACTATTTAAATAACATGGAAACATTCATCAACATATCCATAGTGCTTGCATCCTTCCTATGTATGGAAGGGACGGCATGGTTTACACACAAATTCATCATGCATGGCCTGTTATGGGTTTTGCATAAAGACCATCACAAAAAGGAATCATCCGGATTTTTTGAACACAATGATTTCTTCTTCCTGATTTTCGCCCTTCCGGGAATTGCAGGTTTGTTTTTCGGCATGAGTCTGGGCTTCAACTACCTCTTCTGGATCGGATTGGGAATTACCCTTTATGGCTTTGCTTATTTTCTGGTACATGATATTTTTATCCATCAGCGTTTCAAGCTTTTCAGAAATGCCGACAATGAATACTTCAAAGCCATCCGAAGAGCACATAAAATGCATCACAAACATTTGGATAAACATGATGGGGAATGTTTTGGCATGTTGTGGGTGCCGTTCAAATACTTTCGTGTCAAAAACGCCGAAAAAAAGTCATGAAGTCAACTTATTTGTGGGTAGATTTTCTTACAGTCATTATCCCTTTTATTTTTTCGTTTCATCCCAAATTGAATTTCTACAAGAATTTCAAACCTTTTTTTGCTGCCAATGCATTGGTAGCCATTTTTTTTATTGGTTGGGATATTCATTTTACCCAAATAGGGGTTTGGGGTTTCAATCCGGATTATGTAACCGGTATCCATTTAGTTAATCTGCCCATTGAAGAAATTTTATTTTTTATCTGCATCCCTTTTGCTTGTGTATTTACCTACCATAGCCTGAATCTATTTTTCAAAATCAGATGGAGTTTCAAAACGAAAAGGCTTATTGTACTTGGGTTGTCCGGCACATTATTTTTTACAGGGATGTTCTTTCATACGAAGCTATATACTTCCTATACGTTCATCAGTTTATCCGTTTTGCTTCTCGCAATTCATTTTGTTGCAAAAGTAAAATGGTTGCCCACTCTGTTTATGGTTTATCTGGTATTGCTGCTCCCCTTTTTGATAGTGAATGGTATCCTAACCGGCACCGGACTTGAACAACCAATAGTATGGTACAATAATGACGAAAATCTTGGAATCCGATTGATGACCATTCCTGTTGAAGATGTCTTTTATGGTTTCGAACTGATTTTACTGAACGTTTTTTTCTACGAATATTTTAAAGGGAAATTTCACAACCAACTTGCAAAACAAATCCCTGATTGATCATTTCAACCTTTCAAAACACATAGCCAAACTGGCTTTCCAATCTTTCAATTGAATACCAAAAGTTTTCTGAATTTTTGATTTATCCAATACTGAATAATTCGGACGTTTAGCCCTGGTTGGAAAAAAGGAAGAATGGATGGGATTTATTTTACATGAACTGCCAGACAATTCTTTTATTGCCACAGCAAAATCAAACCAACTGATCACCCCTTCATTGCTGTAGTGATAAATACCGGGAGACCAATTAACCATTGACAATTGACAATTATTAATTATTTCTAGTATTGCTTCTGCCAGATCGGCTGCATAAGTGGGTGAGCCAACCTGGTCATTGACCACACTGATCTGATCACGGTTTGTCATGAGATCCAACATGGTTTTTACAAAGTTTTTTCCAAACTCCGAATAAACCCATGATGTACGAATGATGATTGAATCGGGATTGAATTGCAGTGCCTGATTTTCGCCATCGAGTTTTGATGCACCGTATACATTGATTGGATCAGTGATATCCGTTTCCAGATAAGGAGTTGTTCCGTTACCATCATACACATAGTCGGTAGAAATATGAATGAAACGGGTATTGTGCTCTTTACAAACTGCCGCTAAAATGCCAACTGCTTCACCGTTTATTTGAAATGCCAGTTCTTTTTCATCCTCTGCCTTGTCCACTGCTGTGTATGCCGCACAATTGATACAATATGCAGGCTTAAGGGTATCAAAGAAATTACGGACCAAAGGAAAATGATGGATGGGTAAATCGGACCTGGAGAGGAAAACAAATTCAAATCCTGGAAAAGAATCAGCTAAAGACCTAATCTCTTTTCCCAATTGCCCGTTGGCGCCGGTTACTAATATTTTAAGGTTTGAATTCATTTGGAAGAAAACACAAAATTATTTTTACAATAACTGAACAAAGGCAGGTTCAAATCTTTCTCAGATATGATGGCTTTGTCAGCAGAAATCATCCAGTCAATTTGCAGTGCCGGATCATCAAACCGAATTCCACCCTCACTTTCTTTATCATAAAACCGATCGCATTTATACAACACTTCCGCTTTTTCTGACAATACGGAAAAGCCATGCGCAAACCCGGTTGGAATAAATAATTGCTTCTTATTTTCAGCCGATAATTCCATTGAAAAACTTTTGCCGAATGTGGAAGAACCCTGGCGGATGTCGACGGCCACATCCAAAATGGACCCGCTTAACACCCTGACAAGTTTGGCCTGTGAAAAAGGATTCAATTGGTAATGCAACCCACGGATGACTCCGTAAGAAGATTGCGATTGATTGTCCTGTACAAATCGCAAACCGATTCCTGCATCTTTAAAAACGTCTTCATTAAATGACTCGAAAAAATATCCACGGCTGTCTTCAAACAATATTGGTTCGAAGATCAATAACCCTTCTATGCTTGTAATTGAAAATGGCATTTTATAAACTCCAATAATTTCTATTATTAATTTTGTTCCTGTAAATTCCTTTCAGATCTGCAATCATGGCTCCCTGCTTACTGATGCCACAGAAAAAAGAATCATCCAGATCAAGATAAGACTCATGCGGTACGGCAACAATCACTGCATCATAATTGGTTGACAGATTATCACACAATCCAAAACCATACTCCTGCATCAATTCATCGGAAGATGCTTTTGGATCTTCCACATCCACCTGCACAAAATAAGATTGTAATTCTTTCACCAGATCGGCCACTTTTGAATTTCGTATATCGCTGACATTCTCTTTAAACGTCATTCCCTTCACTAACACTTTCGATGACTTGATTTCCACATTATTTTGAATAATATGTTGAATTACTTTTTTAGCTACATGCTTTGCCATATTATCATTGATATTCCGTCCCGCAAGAATTACTTCAGCATCATAACCAAGTTGAGCCGATTTATACGTTAAATAATATGGATCGACACCAATGCAATGACCACCCACCAATCCCGGTTTGAAATTCAGGAAATTCCATTTGGTTCCGGCAGCTTCCAACACTTCATAAGTATTGATACCCATCTTATCG
>JAYWCV010000248.1:0-17575 GCA_043780275.1 Chitinophagaceae bacterium | reverse complement strand
CTGATTTAATGCTTTTTCATTTTCAGTAAATAAAGCTTTTATATTGGCCTGAACAGCATTATCTACAAAAGTAAAATCACGGCTATGACTTCCGTCACCATTGATGGTTGGAGCCTCATTCTTAAGCAGCGCATTTATAAATAATGGTATTACAGCAGCATATGAACCTTCAGGATTTTGCCGGGGTCCGAAAATATTGAAATACCTTAATCCAATTAATTCCAGTGCATAAACGTTGGTATACACACGGGCATACAATTCGTTTACATATTTTGTAACCGCGTATGGAGAAAGCGGATTGCCGATTTTGTCTTCCACTTTTGGCAAGTCGGGATGATCGCCATAAGTTGAGGAACTGGCTGCATAAACAATTCTTTTTATGCCGGATTCTTTGGCAGCGGTAAAAACATTTAAAGTTCCGGTGATGTTTACACTGTTTGTTGTTAAGGGGTCATTAATAGAACGGGGCACTGAACCCAATGCAGCCTGGTGGGAAATGAAGTCTATTCCTTCGCAAGCCCCAAGACATGTACTATAATCACGGATATCTCCTTCTATAAATTCAAACTTATTATTTGTAAAAAGATGTTCCATATTCTTCCTGCTACCCGTTGAAAGATCATCCAACACTCTTACCAAATTTATCCGTTCATCACTTAACAGCTTTTCTGCAAGATTGGAACCGATAAAACCTGCTCCTCCAGTAACCAGAATTTTCATGATGCTAAAAAATTAGTTTTGGTTACTTTATTTAAAAAATCTTGATTTCCATTTTTTGATATCAAATATGGATAGGTATTTATCGAAAAATTTACTTTTTGGAGTTTCTTCTTCATAGTATCCTCCTTTACTTGTTCCATAGCCATAACCATACCTTCCATAGCCATAGTATCCATAGCCCGGCTTAGTTTGAACGTCATTGATGATAACCGATATTTTCGGCATTTTCTTTTGGGTATATAATTCCTGTACCAATGTCACCTGCTTCTTGAAAGTATAGCCTTGTCTTACAATAAACAATGTATTATTTGAATATTCTCCCAGTGTCATAGCATCACTGACCATTCCAATTGGTGCAGTATCTATAATGATGACATCAAATTTTTCTTTTAAATGCTGAAATAAAATGGCAATATTCGGATCTAATAAAAACTCAGCCGGATTTGGTGGCACTGGTCCGCATGGAAGTACATACAGATTTTCAGTATCCGGAACCGGTACCGGCAACTCATCAAAGTTTGCTTTTCCCAAAACAAAATGAGTGATTCCTGATGATTTCGGAAGATTCAACCCACTCATTACTTTAGGCTTTCGGATATCAAACTCCAATACAATGGTTTTCTTTCCTGCCAGAGCCATAACAGCACCAACGTTCAGACTTATGAAAGATTTTCCTTCGCCACTAAAAGAAGAAGTAACCAGGATTACCGGTTTCTCCACTTTGCCGATAATAAACTGCAGGTTGGACCGGATGATCCGGAACTGTTCGGCTACCATTCCGCGGTTAGTTTTTGTAACAACCATACTCTTTTCATCATAAGAGTGTCCGACTTCTCCGAGAATTGGCGAATCGGTTATTTTTTCAATATCACTCCTTGTTTGAATTTTATCATTGCTAACTTCCGCAATAAAAATTAATAATACCGGAATAGCTATACCAATTAATATGGCATACAACTGAATGGTTCTGGGTATTGGTTTTACGGGTGTGAAGTTTGGAAATGCTTTTTCTACAATTTTAGAATTGGCCGTTGTTGCTGCTCTTGATATGGAGGTCTCTTCTCTTTTTTCCAACAAAATTTTATATAATTCCTGCTTGCCTTCAACTTGTCTTTTTAACTCAAAATATTCCAGTGTTTTTGCCGGAAGTTCTTTGATCGAATTCTTCGTTAATGCATTCTTTGTTTTTAAATCAGTAAGTAACACATTGGAAAGCTTTTTTAAATTCGACAAACCCTCAATAATATTTTCGCGGATTTTTTCAATCTGATCATCTTTTTGTTTAACCAACGGATTAGTTGCCGGAATACCTCCATCCACCATGGTTTTTCGTTCCAACTGAATTTGATTATATCCTCCAATCAATCCATTTAATGTACCATCTCCAAGACCAAGGGAAGAAGGAACATTGGTAAAATTATTCCGCTTGTCTTTTAAATAATTCTGTAAAATTTCAACCAACCCCAATTGTGCCTGTTGTTCATTAATTTTTGTATCGTATTCAATTTGTTTTGAAAAATTTTCGGCCGATTGTGTCTCAATGTCTATGAGGTTATTTGCCTGCTGATAATTCAATAAATTTTTCTGTACACTATCCAGTTCTTTTCCAATTAAAACAGATCGGTCATCAATAAAATTAAGTGTCTGAATAACCTTTTCGTTCTTTTCTTCTACACTGTATTTTTGATATTCAATCATTAACTGATTAATGATATCAGATCCCTGCAATGGATGTGGGCCTTTTAAAGTCAAAATAAGAATACCGGTTCCGTTTGATTTGGGTAATACAGCCAGGTTTTGAACCAAATTAGAAGCTGCGGACCTTACCGGTTGCCAAACAATATTGTACTCACCAGAATTTCCTCCTGCAATTGTTTTTTGCAAACGAAATACGCCAAAATTATTTTTTACTAACTGACCGAATTTAAATTTTACTGATTCTCCATTCAATGTAAACTGTTCATTTCCTTCCAGCTTTACATTTATACTATGATTGTTCGATGAGTCATATACCTCGAATGCATCTAAAACAAAAGGACCTTCGGTATAAATATTTGGAGACTTGATTTTTCCAATGGCATAATAATTTACATTCAGGTTTTTTTGACGAACTACCCGTTCCATTAATTGTCGCGACTTTAATACCTCCAAATCATTTTGAATATTTTGGGTATTCTGACTCATGAATAATTCTTCGAACTTATCGCCACGGCCACTACTTTCATTTTTGATCAATAATGTACCCACTGTCTGAAATTCGGGCAGTGTATATCTTAAATAAATATAAGCCCCGAAAAGAGCAATGGAAACTGATAAAATAATCAGGGGTAAAAACCGGATGTATTTAAAAAACAGATCCTTGACTCCCAAACCTTCCGCTTCATTTTGAAAGTATAATTCGTCTTGCATGTAAAATTGTTATTGGGGTTATTTTATCCTTTTAACGAAAAATATTAAAAAGTAATGCAGTTGTTGTAATTAATGTCAACGCAAAACTGATTTGCTGAGTTAGTCTTTGTTGCTGCGTTTGCATCAATTTATACTGATTTTGATCTACCAGAATAACATCGTTCTGTTGCAATTGATAATAATTTGATTCGAATATTTTTTTTGAAGTAAGATCCAACGTACCCATGCTGCGAACACCATCATTTTCTCGTAACACTTTTACTTCTTTGATTTTACCAAATTCCGAAACCCCTCCTGCCATTCCGATGGCTTCTAAAATGGTCAAGCGTTCTGATGGTATAGTTAATACACCCGGGCTTCCTACTTCTCCCAAAACAGTTATCCGGTAATTTAAAAACCGGACTGTAATAATAGGCTGTGTTAATAAATTGACCAGCTTAGATTTTATCAATTCACTCAGTTTGTTTTTTGTCAACCCTTCCACATATAATTCTCCAATTCTGGGCATTTCTATTTTGCCATAAATATCTACCAAATAGCCCATCATTTGTTGACTCTGGCCACCACCTTGTTGCATCTGCATATTATAAAGTGCATCCGCGGTGGGATCTAAACTGGCACTGCTTATCTGAATAGATAAAAGATCATTTTTTTGAATGATGGGTTCGGCAATAAAAACACTTGCCTTTAGTGTGGTATCGGTTATGTCTTCGAGATAATTATATACCGCCCTTTTTTGTGTAGTGCAAGAAGTAAAAAACAAAGCTGCGAATAGAAGCGTAATAATTGATCTCATTATTGTTGCTTTATTTAATTTTTAATTTTGCCGAAGATAATTTAGTTCTTTCAATTGTAGCCACTAATGCATAGCCTAAACTATCAATAATAACTTTCACTGTTTTAGACCTGATTTCAATAATTTTTCCTTCCAGTCCCATCAATGGACCCGCATCAATATGCACCCGTTCATTTTTTTCTAACTGAATTTTTTCTACCGTTACATCATCGTATTCATTCAGAAATTTTTTGATGATATGAATTTCTTTTTCCCGGATAATAGCTGGTTTTCCATCCCAATAAATAAAGTTCATAACACCGGTTGTTAATCGAACTAAAGATTTGTCCACATCCAATATTTTTACAAAAACATAGGATTTAAATAATGGTTCATGTACAATTTTTATCCGGTCGCTCCATTTTTTTCTAACCCTGTTTAACGGGCAATAACTTTCTATATCCTTCTGCTGCAAAAGCAGATGAACCTTTTTTTCCCATCGGGGCCTTGTATATATTGCATACCATTTTGGATTCACTTCTTTCGCTTATTTACATAGCTTCGCCAGCTCAGTCACATGTAATTTTTAAAATGGCCTGATAAAACAGTTTAACGAAACTTGATTTCAACTTATTTTAGTTGATTTCAATTCCTACAAATATAATGCGAATTTATTATGAATATGGGAGTGATAACTATTTAAAATTCACGGAAAATGAAGTAGTTATTAAACTATGTTGATAAATAATGCAAACAACAATTTTATCATTTAGATTTGATTATTAAACTAATTTGTCTTAAGGAATTCATTAAAATCAACACATCGGTTTTTAAAACTTAAAATATTTAATTTGAATCAGCGATTTTATTCTTTAGATGTCTTTCGTGGTGCCACAATAGCTCTGATGATTTTAGTTAATAACCCTGGTACCTGGTCGCATATTTACGATCCTTTGGAGCATGCCCCATGGCATGGACTTACTCCCACTGACCTGGTTTTTCCTTTTTTTCTTTTTGCGGTTGGCAATGCATTAGCTTTTGTAATGCCAAAATTAGAAGCAGCCGGTGATTTTGCTTTTTGGAAAAAAATTATTAAAAGAACTTTACTCATTTTCATGATTGGAATTTTTCTCAATTGGAATCCATTTTTCATGTGGCAAAACGATCAATTGGTTGTTAAAGGATGGACCTGGATTAACAGCAAAGGAGACTTATCCGGTATCCGAATTTTTGGCGTATTGCAAAGAATTGCTTTGTGCTATTTTTTTGCCTCGGTAATTATTTATTATTTTAAACTCATAAAAGCCTTTTTTATAGGCATACTCCTTTTGCTGATTTATTGGGGTTTATGTGTTGTATTAGGAACTCCAGGTGATCCATTTAGTATTACCGGTTGGTTCGGCACTTCTATTGACAGCTCTATACTTGGCGTTGCACATATGTACAAAGGAGAGGGCATTCCTTTTGATCCGGAAGGAATCATGAGTACGATCTCGGCAATTGTTCAGGTTATTTTCGGGTATCTAATCGGGGATTATATTCGAAAAAAAGGGAAGACCGAAGAAATGGTAAACGGCCTCTTTATTGCTGCCGTTGCATTTTTACTCGCAGGTTATGCTTGGGGCCAGGTTTTCCCCATTAACAAAAAAATATGGACAAGTTCTTATACTGTAGTTACAACCGGACTGGCAATATTAACCATTGCTACTATGATCTATTTTATTGAGTTTAAAAAATACAGCGGAATGATCAGCCGGTTTTTTGATGTATTTGGTAAAAACTCCCTTTTTGTTTTTGCACTGAGTGGATTTTTACCCAGAGTGTTGGGATTAATAAGAATTGAAAATGGATTGGATAATAATGGGATGCCTAAATACTTAAACCCATTTGGCTGGTTTTACGAAAATATATGTAAACCAATACCGGGAAGACCGGAGAATGGATCTTTATTTTATGCTATTATCATGATCTTATTCTATTGGGGAATTTGTTACTATTTGGATAAAAAGAAAATCTACATAAAAGTTTAGATATTTCTTATTCATTAAAATAATTGTAACAGATTTAAACTTCGCTTTTGATTAGTGGTCTTAATTCATTTTTAACTATTAACTAACCGCTACAATAAAATTGATGTCATTTATAAAGATGCTAAGAATATCATTATTTATAGCAGCATTGACAAGCTTCTTGTTATTGCTTGTTGAGTTTTTACCTGCTGATAATATATTTAAAAAACTTGATTTTAAAACTAACAAGCATATTTTACTGGAAGAATATGATCCTTCCTTATCCCGATTAAATACGATTGAAAAACTGGAAGATTATTGCGACAGCATTTATTATTCCAAAAAATTAAACGTAGATAAATCTGTTTCAAATGATATTTATCCAGGAATAGTTGTTAAAGTCATCAAACAAAAATTCTATCATGGATATTCACATTTTGGAATCAGTGATAATTATCTGGCAAAATTTCTTGAACCATTGTTTATTAATAAACCAGTAAGTGCAATTGTTGATCCGGATGATATGGTGAAATATCCAATGGCAGCATGCAGCCAACAATCCATCTTATTGACAAAACTATTAATGAAAAAAGGTTATAATGTTCGTAAAGTAGGGTTTTATCATCCCCAGGTTGGTGGGCATTATGCATTGGAAGTATTTTATAATGGATCATGGCACTATTACGACCCGAATAAAGAAATGGATTTTGCTTATTTACAAACGCTCAAAAGACCTTCCGTCGAATTTTTAGCAAAGAACCCCAATGTATTAGTGAAAGCATATCAATACAAAGAATCTGAAGCAATGCTAAAACTATTGCCAACTTATTTTTATGGAAAACCAAATAAAATTGATGGACTGAATGCCTTGATATATCAAAAAACTACAAAATTCCTTTCCTATACAATCTGGATATTTTTCTTCTTTCTTTATATCGTTGTCAGAAAAAAGGAAGCCAAGATGGCACAGCCAGAAGATGGAAAAATAACTCTGAATAGTTCGCTTTTAAAATTATTTCAGAAGACCAAAAGAGCCTGATTGCACAGGTTTATAAATTTCTTTTTTGCCCCTACCCCTTAAAGGGGAATAACAAACTTTCTTGCTGATGCTCTCCGCCGTTTGGCAGAGATTAGGGCTGATACAAACTGAGGATGTGAAAATTAGTAATGCACCCACAGGTTTTAAACTTTCTTTTATTATTTCTGTTCTTGTTAAATTTGATGCATGTGTTTTCATTATACATTAACCCTTGAAAGAACGGAAGTTGCTCTTCAATTACATGCCGATTGGGATGATGACTTTGAACCGGTATTTCATGCCGACGGGTTCGCTCATCCACCGATGCCTGTAATTACTATGGAAGAACCCGGGAAAATTCAGCTTTTCCATTGGGGGCTTATTCCCTCTTGGGTAAAATCGAAAGAAGATGCGGACAAACTCAGTAACCAAACCTTAAATGCCCGTGCGGAAACCATTTTTGAAAAACCTTCTTTCCGAAACTCTATCAGCAATCAACGTTGCCTTGTTATTGCCGATGGTTTTTTTGAATGGATGGACTTTCAAAAAAAGAAATACCCACACCATATTTTTATTGGCGACCATGAACTTTTTTGCTTTGCCGGTATTTATTCGCACTGGACCGATAAAGAAACCGGCGAACACATCAGCAGCTTTTCCATTATCAGCACCGATGCAAACCCTATGATGGAACGCATTCATAATCTTAAAAAAAGAATGCCGGTGATCATTCCCAAAAACCGATACCACGACTGGCTGAAAAAGGGATTAAGCAAAGAAGAAATAAAGTCTTTCCTGAATCCTTTCCCCGATATAGAAATGAAAAATCATACCATTTCCAAACTCATCACATCCCGTTCACAAAGCAGCAATGTACCGAAAGTGATAGAAGAGTTTATATATCCTGAATTGCAACTCTTATTATGAAAACAAAAGGCCCTGCCTGGCTTCAACCTGCAAACTCTGGAATTCAAAACGCCTTGCGATCTGGTATTTTTTTTCGCCTACTCGTCTTTTTAATATCAATATTGAATCTGCTACGAACCGTCCGGTGAAACTCCGTTGTTCATATTCCTTCATAATTTCCAGGTAAATTTTCTTGTCAAGTTTTGCTAGCAAGGGAATAGTTGGATCCGTTAAAAAATAAGGATCCGTACCCCCGGTTTTCATTAACTGCCTCGATTCTTTTAATTTTTCAATCAGTTGCAAAACAGGCTGCTGATTCTCTAGAGGAATACAGACTGAATGCATCGGATACCCGGCATAATTCTTCAGGTCGATTCGAAATGGACTTTGGCCCATAGCAATTACCTGCATCCGGTACAGTGTTTTTTCTTCCAGCATCTGCGGCACAATAAAACGGGCAAGTGAAATATGCGGCCGACCCGTTTTTGGCTGATCGATCTTAAATTTTTCAACCATCCCCTTTCTTGCATTTTCTATTTTATGCCGGAGCGTTTCGGGTAAATCCAATACCAGCATATATTCATTATGCCTGAATCCAGGCATGTGGAAATTTGTATTCAGCATTCTTCCTTTTTTATTTGTTTACAAACTATTTGCGAAATAACTTAGCATAAATATACTAATTATTTTAGTATTTAATTAATTTTATGGATAGAGATTCTTTTTCAGGCGGAGCATACAAGGGTTCGAAACAGTTTTCGCAATGGGATGTGCATAGTGCCAACGCTACCGGTTTTGGTGCCGCCACCGACGATCATATGGACCGCGGTATTGACCTGAACGAACAATTGATCCGCAACAAACCGGCTACTTTTTTTATGCGGGTAAACGGCAATGCCATGATTGGCGCAGGCATACACGACGGCGACGTGGTGATTGTGGACCGCTCTGTAAAACCGGTTACCGGAAAGGTGATCATTGCCATCCTTGCTGGTGAAATGTTGATACGCCGACTGGAAAAAACCTTCAACAAAATAAGGCTGGTACCCGAAACCAATAAATTGGCAAGCATCGACGTAGATCCCTATTCCGATTTTACCGTATGGGGCGTGGTTACTTATGTGATACATGCATTATAATATGCGCAACATGATCACTGATAAATACTATGAAATGAGCAATCCCGCTAAGGTGGTACCAACCGGTAATGATTATTTACTGCGAACCTGCCTAACGGCAGTCAGGTTCCATCTGGCTCCAAAAAATAAAAATAAACAGATGAAAGCCATTGTAGATTGTAACAGTTTTTATTGCTCCTGCGAAAGGTTGTTCCGACCCGAGCTGCTGCACAAGCCGGTAGTGGTACTAAGCAATAATGATGGCTGCATTGTTTCCCGAACCGACGAAGCAAAAAAACTGGGCATCGGGATGGCGGGCCCTTATTACCAGGCCAAACCTATTATTGAAAAAAATAGGGTAGCCGTTTTTTCATCTAACTATCCTCTCTACGGCGACCTGAGTATGCGGGTTATGGAAACCCTGCAAACCATGTTGCCGCCCGGAACAGTAGAAGTTTATTCGGTTGATGAAGCTTTCCTCGACATCGACCACGTTCCAGTCGAAGAATTACAAACACTCGCCATGCTGCTACGCCACCGCGTAGAAGAATGGACCGGCATTGCCGTATCGGTTGGCATCGCATCTACCAAAACCTTATCGAAAGTGGCCAATAAACTGGCCAAAAAAAACAAGGAAGCTACTCAATGCATTATCGTGTTGAACAATGAGGATAAAATAATTGATGCCTTACACAAAACCTCCGTCGATGATCTGTGGGGCATTGGCCGTCGGTATGCAACCAAACTTCACGACATGTGGGGCATTCACACCGCATTACAGTTGCGGCAGATGCCCGAAACATGGGCCCGTAAACACCTGGGCGGCGTGGTGGGTGTACGACTGATAAAAGAACTGAATGGCGAACCCTGTGTAGAAATGAAGGACCCACTAGAAAAGAAAAAAATGATTGCCACTACCCGTATGTTTGGCAAACCAGTGTACCAACTGAACGAATTAAAAGAAGCCGTAGCTACCTATACTGCAAGAGCTGCTGAAAAACTACGCCGGCAACAGGGGGCGGCCAAAGCCATCCGTGTGTTTACCGTTATTAATGAAGAAAAACCCAACTACGATTACGATCCCGCAAGCCGATCGGCCTATACCGTTTTGCCGGCCGCTACATCTAATACAGCCGAACTGATAAAACAAGCCATGCCACTGGTTGAAAAAATTTATCGAAAGGGACCCCGGTACCTGAAAGCCGGTGTGATACTGAGCCATATTGTACCCGACAACTCCATCCAGGGAAATCTTTTTTTGCCGCAGGCACAAAACCTTCAACGGTTTTTGATGGATGCCATGGACAATATCAATTTCAGTATGCGGGATGATATGGTGAAATATGCCTCCAGCGGAATGAAACGAAACTGGAAAATGCGACAGGAACTACGCAGCGGAAAATACACTACCCGGTGGGATGAGTTGAAAGTTGTAAAATAGTTTTATTAAAAAAATAGATACAACCCATGCCATAGAAACTTGCCATTCGCTAATTATACTACAAAAAGGGCTACTACATTAAACAGCCTGATGTAATTAATATTTTTTAGAAAGTGTAAAAAGAATTTTCTTATCAGCCTCCGTCAAATTCTTTGATTTATCCTCCGGTACAAAATGAATTTTAAACGATTGAATAGCTGCACTGCTATCTTTTACATCATATCCAATTATTCGCAAAGCCTGTACATGATCAAAGTTGTCAGGAACCATTACAGAAGTTGTATCATACCATAAACCAAACCCCTGATCTGAAAGTTTTTGCCAGGAGAAAAACCTGCTTGGGTCTACTTTCCGGCCAGGCGCAATATCTGAGTGAGCAATAAAATTAGCGGTTGGTATTGAATGCTTCTTTTTAAGTACCGTTAAGAGTTTCAGTAAACTTTGAACTTGTGCCTCCGGGAAAATTTCACTTCCGTTATTATCCAGCTCAATTCCAATACTGGATGAATTGATGTCGGTATTATTTCCCCACTTTGCTGCTCCACCATGCCATGCCCGCAGGTAATCATTCAGCATGTGATGCACCGTACCGTTCCGGCAAATAACATAATGTGCACTGACCTGCGTTTTGGTAAGTGTAAATGTTTTTAACGTTTCGGCACAACTGTTTTGTGCGGTATGATGAATAATAACAAAATTGGGTTTGCGTAAATTAAAATTTGTAGTGCCCACAAAATACGGGGCATTAGCAACCGAGTCCTTTAAAGGGTATTGACGGATGGTTTTAGTCAATGACCTGACTTGTTTTTTGTACACTTTATTTGTACTGCTGTACGGGTTTTTGGAACATCCAACAAAAATAAAAACGCCTATACTTAGTAAAATAAAAGTTCGGGAAAAAATATGTAAAACAGGCATACTTGATTTTATTTAAAAATAAAAAATAAGAAATTGTTTGAGGGGTAGTTGCAAAATTGTTGTGATTTGGTGCGACATTGGCAACGTTTTTGGCTTGCCCTGTTTTTGATGTACCTGGCATAGCAGGCTGTTTTAAGTGTTAAAAATTGTTTTTATAAAATTAGGGTTTTTGATAATTACTATTGCTCATATTCTAAAACTTATAGCTATAGCCTAATCTGAAAACCTGTGTTTCGTAATAGTCGGTGCTGGTTAGTTGAAATCCATTGCCCTTTATTTCTTTTTTAATTTCAAGTGTATTAAAAATATCACTGGCATTAAAAAATAGTTCGCCTTTACTTTTTTGAATTTGTTTTTTTATACCCATATCTACCGAAAATCTTGTGCCTATTTTTCCCTGTGGTATAATATCGGGGGCTAAATAAATGCTTGTTATTTGAATGTCTGTTTGCTTAGGCAAATGAAAAATACCATTCAGTTTTATATTGCCCGAAGTGAATTTTTCTTTGCTTGCTGTGTACGTTGAAACTACCGGGTATTTATTTTGAACTGTAAAGGCATCAATAATATTACGATAGATATTTACATTGGTATTGAAGGAAAAGGTTTTTGAAAAATCTTGCTGTAATACCATTTCAATACCTGTATTACTACTATGACCTGCATTTTGAAAAACAGTATAAATTAACGTGCTTGCTGGCACTTGCGTTGCAATTCTTGTTATGGTTCCATTGGTACTACGATGGTATAAAGCTGCATAGAAGTAACCTTTTTTTAGGTTGGTTTTATAACCCAACTCGTAAGAGTTGGTAAACTGTGGACGAAGTGCAGGGTTACCAACTTTAATTATTTCGGCATCATCATATTTTGGAAAAATACGAATATCCACTTCGTTGGGTCTGTCAACCCTTCTGTTGTAGAATAACGAAATTTTATTTTGGTCGTTTATTTTATACGCCAACCTTACATTAGGAAAAGGCTGGGTATAATTGTAACCATCACTTTTATACGTATTGTGGTTTGGGTTTACTTTATATTGCAATTCTACATACTCTACTCTTAACCCAATTTCAGCTTCTATCTTTTTACTTTCATAAACATAGTTGCCATAAAGGGCAGGAATGATTTCTGTATACGTTGCTGCTCCGCCTGCATTGGTATCTAACGGTGAATTTAAGCCCGGCTTGAATTGCATATTTGTTGGTATATCCCGATAGCGAAATTTCACTCCACCTTCAATTCGTCCATACTTTAAAGGCTTTACATAGTCAATATTAAAATCGGCAACGTGTTCATCGGATAATAATTTGAAAGAATCTAACCCGGTGTAGTTGGGTAATATATTTACGAAATTATATTTTTCGTCTTCTCTGTGGAATGTATAATTGAAACCTACATTTAATAAATGCCCTGCCTGTTTAAACTTATGCTGATATGCTACTGATGCTACTGCGGTCGTTTTTAATTCATCTTCCAAAAATTGCCAAAGACGGTCACGTTTCGAAAAATCTGCGTTAAAGAAAGGCTGGTCGCCACGATCAATTATTTTTTCAATACCAAATAATCCCGAAATGGTGAGCATATCCTGACTGTTGATGTTCCAGTCAATGCCTGTTTTGCTGGTTAAGAAATGTGTGTTCCTGTTACGTTTTAATTGTTGATTGATGGTTGTTCCATTATCATACTTTCGGGTTACAAACTCGTTTTTATTTAGTGTTTCGGTGTACAGCCAATCTGCCTGTAAAAAAACGTTTACCTTATTTTTTCTATAGTTTAATGAAAGTGAAGGATTGATTTTAGGTGTAGCCTGGTATTGTGGACGGATAGTTGGAAGATTTTCTTTTTTCTGCCACAATGCTCCCAAACCTGTAGTAAATCCAACTTTACCATTAAAGCCCTGCTGCTTATTTTTTTTGTAGATTATATTAATGATACCTGCATTGCCGTTGGCATCATATTTAGCGGATGGGTTGTTGATGATTTCAATTCTTTCAATGGCTGATGCTGGTATATTATCTAACCCTGTTTGGTTGCCAAAGCCTGTTAGTGCTGTTTGTTTACCATCAATTAATATGGCTACTTTATCGCTGCCTCTTAGTTCTACTTTTCCATCCTGGCTGCTGGTAACGCCTGGCAGATTTTTTAACGCCTGCAAAATAGAGCCTCCAATTTGGCTGATGTTTGCAGCAACGGAGTAGGTTTTTTTATCCATTTTATTGCTTACATCATCTTGCTTAGAGCTAACGACAACTTCCTGCAATTGTTTTGCATCTTGCAGTAATTCTATTGTGCCAAGGTCTAAGAAAACACTTAGTTTACCTACTAAAACTGGTTGTAGTTTTGATTCAAAACCTGTGTAAGAGAATTGCAAAATATAATTACCCGATTTTATATTGGTCAATGTAAATCTTCCTTCATCGTTGCTTACTGTGCCTGTAACAAAAGCACTATCTTTTTCTGTTTTCAAAACTATATTAACAAAAGGCAAAGCAGTTTTATCCGCTTTGCCTTTTATTAAACCTGATATGCTAACTAACGAAGTTTGAGCTTGCAATATAGAAACGGTAAGTACAAGTAATGAAAATATTAAACTACTTTTTATCTGCATTGTTTTCCTTTTTTAATCACCCTTTTAATTCTTTAATAAATTTTCCATTGCTGTCAAAAATTAAATCCATTCCTTTAATTTCTACCTCGTAAGTTACTGTTCCTTTTGCATCGGTAATTTTTGCTCCTCCTTTTGCTTGCTTTCCTGCATAATGTGTTTTTACATAATCTAAAACACCCTTTGGTAATTGGCTCATTTCAATTTCCACTTCGGATTCAATAATGTTGCCTTGTACATCCATTAAAACAGAATTGTTAGTTTTATTAAGGTCAAAACTTGCTTCGTACTTTTTAACTTCTTTGTCCCACTTTACTTGTGTAGCTGTTGGGTACATTTTTTGAAATGTAGATTTTACCTTGGCAGGTACATTTTTTTCCTGCATTTTTTGTGCAAAACTGAGTGTTGCAAAAAACATTACTACCATTATTACTGCTGTCTTTTTCATTGTTTTATATTTAGTGAATTAAAAATGATAGTGCAAAGCTGCAACATGATTTAGAAGAAAGATTGAATTTTAGAATAAGATAGAAAATGAATGAAGATTATTTTCATAATTGTATGTTACTGTCCAATTATTGAGGTCGCCAATTTTTTTAACGATGGATAAACCTAAGCCTGTTCCTTGCTCCGAAGGGTTTGCTTTAGAAAAACGGTTGAATAATCTATTTGTGTTTAAAGGGCTGGGGTGTCCACTGTTAGAAAATACAAGTTTGTTTTGCTGTATGGCAATGATAATTTGTCCACCTTCTATATTATGTTTTATTGCGTTTAAAAACAGGTTGCTTATAAGTACCTCGGCTAATACAGGATTTGACTTTATTTCAAAATTCTCTTGTAATTCCATTTTTATAATCAAATGTTTTGCTTTTGCCTGTTCGATAAAAAAGTCGAGATTTTTTTGAATATAGTTGGTTAATAAAATTGTTTGCTTGTCGCTGTAAATATCATTCTCAATTTTAGAAAGCAGCAGTAGGTTTTTATTCAACCGGTTTAAACGGGAAACATTCTCATTTAATGAACCCAAAATTTCCGACTGCTCTTGTGTAACATCAGAACGTTGGATGAGTGTGTCAATTTTAGCTTGAAAAACTGCCAATGGGGTTTGCAATTCGTGGGCTGCGTTTTCTATAAATTCTTTTTGGCTTTTGTAAATAACCGTATTTCTTTCAATCAACTTTTGTATGCTGGTATTTAAACGGTTAAATTCTTCTACATCCGTTTCGGCAAAGTAGGGCTGTTTGGTTTTATCAATTTCAAAACTTTCAATTTGTTGAAGTGTTTTATAAAACGGCTTCCAAAGATTTAGGGAAAGTTTATTTGTAATGATAAATAAGCCAATTAATAGAACAGCGCTGATGGCCAAAAAAAGAATGGCGATGTTTTTTATTAAATCTTCCGTTTCTACAAGGTTTATTCTCGCCGTATAAGTATATGCTTTCCCTTGAATAAGTACAGGGGTTTTAAGTTCTCTGTAGGGTTCTAATTCGTTATCTAATGAATCGTAATAAGTGGCGTTATAAATACTGTCTTTGTTTAAAAAGCTTTTCTGTTCAATTTTTATGTTGCGGTTGAATTTATTCCAATTATCAATATCAGCAATAGTGAGTTTTGTTACCGAATATTTCAAGAATTCTTTTTTGTGTAGTAATAATGTGTCATCTGCCTCTTGGATGTAAAGCCTTTCTGTTGCGTAATAAAATATTGGTGCCGATATAATTAAAATCAGCACGGAATAAATTAAATACGCTTTTGATGTTTTATGTAAAAGTTTTTTATTCATTTTTCCATTTGTAGCCTAAGCCGTAAACCGATTTAATATAATCTCCGCATCCTGCATCGTTCAATTTCTTTTTCAGGTTTTTGATGTGTGCATATACAAAGTCGTGATTGTCTAACATATCTGCCATATCACCTGACAAGTGTTCTGCAATAGCCCTTTTAGACAGTACCCTGTTTTCGTTTCCAATTAAGTAAAGTAACAAATCAATTTCTTTCTTAGTTGTGTCAATTTTGTTGTTATTAACTTTTACTGCTTTAGATAGAATATCAATTTGGATTTCATTGAAAGAAACAATATTGCTTCCTTTAAAATTTTTCCTTCTTATTAATGCCTGAACCCTTACCAACAATTCGGATAAATGAAATGGTTTTGTCAGATAATCGTCTGCACCAAGGTTGAAGCCTTCTATTCTTGTTTCCAACATTTCTTTTGCTGAAATAATGATAATCCCTTCTGTTTTGTTTTGGTATTTCAATTCTTTTAAGATTTCAAAACCATTGCCGTCTGGCAACATCAGGTCAAGTAAAATGCAGTCGTAGTCGTAAATAGAAATTTTGTCAATGGCATCCTTTTTATTGTTAACCCATTCACAAACAAAGTCTTTATCTGTCAAATATTTTTGGATACTGATGGCAAGTTCCTTTTCATCTTCTATGAGCAACAATTTCATTTGGCAAATTTACTGAGTCAATTTTGAAGAAAATTTGAATTTGTTAGGTAAGTGTTATTTAAGGCTTTTGAGGGGTGCCTAAAATGATAGCTTTTAAAACAGAAAAGTCGCTTTCTGGCTGTTTTTTTATTTTACCCTTTTTGTATTTTGCCGTGTGAAATTAAAGGACAGTTTGCCGTATGTTGGCAATTGTGTATCGTCCTAAAAAAAGCCGCCACTTTCTATTTACTAATCCTGCTAATAGTTTACAGTTAATTCTTTAACCCCGATTTTGTCAATCCGTTTTCAATCCCTTAATAACCACATTACCGGTTCCATTCGGATCGCAGGGATAACTGAATTCATTTTTCAGCAACTTAGCATCATTTATAGTTTTATAAAAATCATCGAAATAACTAAAACAGGTTTTTTTATATTTTGCATCTATCAAACTGCAATCTTCATATAGTTTATATATTGCCGGTTTCAGTTTGTTAAACTGTTCAATTGCCGGCTCAAATTCTTTCATGTCAGTAATACAGTAGCCACGGTAACGTCTTTCTCTTACAGACTTCATCATCAATGCTTCGAAAGGAAGTGCATAGGGAGTACTCACCAATCCTGCATGATCAAAATCGTAGGGAACCGGTATTGGATTTTTGCTTAAAGAATCTTTTCCTAATAACTTGATATTTTGTAAAAACTGCACTGACCAATCTGTATTGCCAATAAAATACTGAAATACAGCCATTTTAATAAAAGCAGATTTTTCTGTCAACTCTGGCCGAAAAGTTTTCTTTTCTATTGCAATTAATTTATTCCTTGCTGCCATTTGTTTTTCTTCTTCCAAAAGAAATCCATAAAAAAATGTATTGGCTTTTTTCTTTTGTGCATCTTCCAATTCCACTTTTACCAATCGCACCCGAAAACTGTTTTCGGTAAACAGATTATATATTTTATAGACAAGCCATTCCTTGAGAACATACTCATCCGAATTGCAAGGCATGACCAATTTTATTTTATCCTGTTTTTGAAAAATGGATTCTTTGGGTTGATTTTTTTTGGCGAAGTTCAACAACAACGGGGGGTAATTACAATTTTCTGCTAATTTTCTGAAACGACCTCTTGTTTTTATTTGTATTGGAAATGTAACTGCTGCACTGTCTTTTTCATGATATGAAAAATGCAAGGTATGATACGTTGGATTGTCAACCCGGTCGTTTA
>JAYWCV010000247.1:0-4398 GCA_043780275.1 Chitinophagaceae bacterium | reverse complement strand
TGCATATCTGTTTTTTTTAAGTGAACAATCCTGCAAAACAAAAGCCTCTGACTTTAATCAGAGGCTTCTCAAACTACCGAAGGTTTAGTACAACACTGGTTTTGCCAATAGTGGGGCTGGACATTCCGCCGTTGGTATGCAGCATAGCCTGTGGATGGCGTACCAACAAAGGCTAAACGATTTTCTTAATGAGTTATAATATAATTCCTATTGAAAAATTCAAGAAAGATGCAAAACGTCTCGTAAAAAAATACTCTTCTCTTAACAAAGAATCAGGTCTCTATATTTTCAAAAAAAAATTACAATCTTAAGTTTGTCATTCCGATCCGCCACGGCGGACAGGCTAAGGAGGAGTCTCAAAGAGAAATGCAAAAAAAATGGATCGCCATTATAGCGTTCCATTTTTATATTCATATTATTTTCAGTTTATTTTTTCTTCGCAGCTTTCTTTGCCGGTTTCTTTGTAGCCGTTTTTGTAGCTGCTTTTTTCTTCACGGTTTTTGAAAACGCATTCGGCACTTGCTTTTCAATCAGTTTCCTGGCTTCTTCTAAAGATATGCCGGCTAATTCCTCCACCGTATATTTTGTATTATCAGCTTTGTTGGCAATCTTCAATTTCTTTTTATTGAACTTGATGATGGGACCCCAACGGGCATTTTCAATCGAGATTTTTTCGGCCGGCCATTGCTGTATAAAACGGTTGGCTTCTTTCTCCATTTTTTTTTCAATCAGTTCTTTCAAATCACTATCCGATAATTTATCAAAATCATATGCTCGAGGCACGTTGATAAAAATATCATCCCATTTAATAAACGGACCAAAGCGGCCCTTGCCTTTGGTTATGGGTTTACCATCAAATAGTCCAATCGGGGCATCAGCTTTTCCTTTTTCCAAAATCAATTCAACCGCTCTTTCCATACTAATTTCATACGGATCTTCTCCCTTTGGAATGGAAACAAAATTTTCATCGTATTTAACGTAAGGTCCAAAACGGCCAATATTAACCGAAACTTCCTTGCCTTCATGCATACCCAATGTGCGGGGCAGTTTAAATAAATCCATGGCATCTTCCATCGAGATGGTTTCAATACTCTGTGTGGCCTGTAAGCTGGCAAAACGGGGCTTCTCCTCATCTTCGGCACTGCCAATCTGAATCATGGCACCATATCGTCCCATTCTGGCAATAATGGGTTTACCCGAAACAGGATCAATTCCCAATTCACGTTCGCCTTTTGCCCTCTCTGCATTTTCCAATGTATTATCTACATCTTTTTTAAACGGAATATAGAAATCACTCAACATTTTATTCCATTCAATTTTGCCCTCGGCAATTTCATCAAATTCATTTTCAATCCGGGCTGTAAAACTATAATCCAGTATATCATCGAAATGTTGAACTAAAAAATCGGTAACTACCAGTCCCAGATCGGTCGGAACCAGCTTTGCTTTTTCTGTGCCGGTTCTTTCCGATTCTTTTTCTTTATTAATCTGATTCGCTTTCAAGGTCAATACCCGGTAAGCCCGTATTTCGCCTTCTTTATCTCTTTTTTCGGTATAATTTCTTTTTAAGATAGTAGAAATAGTAGGAGCGTAAGTGGATGGTCTGCCAATACCCAGTTCTTCCATCTTTTTTACCAGGGAAGCTTCGGTATATCTGGCAGCGGCCCGGGTAAATTTTTCGATGGCCTTCATTTCATTGAATGGCAATTGCTGTCCAACGACTAATGGAGGCAGCATTTTATTGTCTTCCTCTTCGGCAATATCATCATCATCCACATCTTCGCGGTAAACTTTCAGGAAGCCATCAAATTTCAAAACTTCTCCAGAAGCGGTCAACTCATCTTTATTGGTAGAAATCAGAATTTTAGCCACCGTTTTTTCCAACACGGCATCAGCCATCTGGCTGGCCATGGTACGTTTCCATATCAGTTCGTACAAACGGTTCAACTCGGGATCATTAACCGAAGTTTTATCAAAATAGGTGGGCCGGATAGCTTCGTGAGCTTCCTGTGCACTTTCATTTTTATTCTTGAATTTCCGGAACTGATGATATTCTTCGCCGTATAAATTCTTGACGGTGTTGGTGATATCGCCTAAGGCCGTATTACTTAAACTTACACTGTCGGTACGCATATACGTGATATGCCCGTTCTCATACAGTCGCTGTGCAATCAACATGGTTTTTGAAACACCATATCCCAGTTTTCTGCTTGCTTCCTGTTGTAATGTAGACGTAGTAAATGGTGCAGCCGGTGATTTTTTCCCTGGCTTTACTTGGATATCATTGACTTTATAATTGGCACCAATACAGGATTCCAGAAATTTATTCGCATCTGCTTCCTGTGCATACTTAGCACCGTCGGCTTTAAAAACAATGCTTTTACTATGCAGGTCCTTAGCCGTAAACCATGCTTCCAGTTTGAAACTGCTTATTGCTTTAAATGCATTGATCTCTCTTTCTCTTTCTGCAATTAACCGTACTGCTACACTCTGCACCCGGCCCGCACTTAATGAACGGCCCATACTTATTTTGCGCCATAAAATAGGGCTCAGTTCAAATCCTACAATACGATCCAGTATCCGTCTTGATTGTTGTGCATTCACCAGGTTCATATCCACCAAGCGGGGATTTGCAACTGCCGATGTAATAGCCGGCTTGGTGATCTCATGGAAAACAATTCGCTTGGTTGTCTTTGGATCCAGTCCCAATACTTCGCAAAGGTGCCAGCTGATGGCTTCTCCTTCACGGTCTTCATCCGTTGCCAGCCATACATGCTCTGCTTTTTTGGCTATCTGTTTTAATTCTCTAACCACTTTTTCTTTGTCGGCAGGAACTTTATAACGGGGTTCAAAATTATTATTCACATCGATGCCCATATCATCTTTTTCCAAATCACGAATATGACCATAGCAACTCTTCACCTCAAAATCGGGACCTAAGATTTTTTCGATGGTTTTTGCTTTAGCCGGAGACTCCACAATCAACAAATTCTTCGCCATATGTGCTGTTTCTATATTAAATTATCATAAAGATGAATGCAATTATAAGGAAAGAAAAATTAATACAGCCTGTAGAAAATGAAATAAGTTTTTAAAAAAAATAGTATTAAACAATTATTTCTTTGATTTTCGCAGCCATTTTTTCAGCCCAACGACTATAATCCTTCCCCGATGGATGTAGTTGGTCGGTAGCTAATAAATCCACATCCACTAAGGCTTCACGGGTAAAACCGGTAATATTTATATACTGTGAATGGAACGATTTTGTCAACTCCTCATTGATTTGATTATAGTCATCTATTTCATCAGCAATTTTTTTTTGATCCCGGCCTGTGGCAAAAGGAGTAATTCCCCAATCTGGGATGGAAAGTACAATTACATGGTTTGCATTATTTGCAGCCAGTGAAATGGCTTTTTTTAATAATGTTTCAAATTCTGTTTTATAGGTTTCCATTTCTAATCCACGATATTGATTATTGACACCTATTAATAGTGTAACAATATTATAAGCAGATGAGAACAGCGTTTTTGAAATTTGATCCAACAATTCATCAGTTGTCCAACCTGTTTTTGCAATCAGTTCGGGGGCATTAAAATTCAAACCATTTTTGCGAAGCAACTGAACCGTCTGATACGGAAAGCTTTCCTGAAGCATGACGGATTCGCCAATGGTATATGAATCACCTAAAGCAAGGAATGTAAAATTTTGTTCAGGCATATTTTTAAAAACTAATATTATAAAAAATCAACAATCGATTTGCGTACTCCGGCATCCCGGTAAATTTTATTATGTCCCAGCCCTTTGCTGAAGAAGAACTCTGTATTGGGCAGGTTTTTCTTTTTTATTTTAATGATATCTTTTATAGGAGTTTGCAAATCTTCTTCATCCTGATAAAAACGCATTTGCGCTTTTATATTTTCTGCAACCCGGGAAATGGAATACCATTCAATTGGATTGGCAGCTATTCGGCCTATTGCCAAACTCAGTTCCATTTTTACTTCCTCCGTCAATTTTAGCAAACTGCTGTAATTATCCAATGCTGTTTGAGTTTCTGCAGCAGGTGCAATTAAAACCAGTTTAAAACTTTCATCATGTTTTAATTCCCCCATAGCCAGTGAAACGGCTAACCCGCCAAATGAATGAGCAATATAGCCTTTCACTTCGCCATATAATTCATTGATCGCTTTTATCATGTTTTTATATATAATCACAGTAATTGTTTCGCCGCCACTATAGCCATGTGCAGGGGCATCAAACGCCAGCACTTCATATCCTTTATCTATTAATGGCTTTATATATGCATCAAAATTCAGCACCGTCGATTCATATCCATGTAATATCAAAATCCTTTTAGTCCCGTCTTTATTCCAACGGAATCCTTTAATTTTTATTTTTTC
>JAYWCV010000246.1:0-2556 GCA_043780275.1 Chitinophagaceae bacterium | reverse complement strand
CAGTTGAATGAAATAGAACCGGGTAAAGAATTGGCAGATGAGGTTGCCATTCTGGCTCACACGCATTGGTATAGTAGTAACTGGTTTATTGGTTTAATTAGTTTACTGCTGGGATTAATAATCATGTTTTTTATCATGAAAAAAAGACATCATAAAATAGGTGCAGCCTTGATTTTACTGTATTGTTTGTTGCCGGTAAAAGGCACTTACAACGCTATTGCACATGAAGGTCATGTTGAGCCGGGTACGGGTTCTGGATCTGTTTCCAATATGTTTTCTGTAGAAAAAGAAACACAGTTTTTATTTAATATCCTGACGGAAAAAATCGGTACGGGTGATTTTAATGAATCATCTATTATGTTGGGTACTGTCATGGCAGCACCGGAAGGTAAGGCAGTCATACAGTCGCCGCAAACAGGTAAAATAACATCTTTAAGAGTTACACCCGGGCAACGGGTTTCAAAAGGACAGGTTGTTGCCATTGTAGAACAGCAGATTGATGCAGCCACGCAAATCAGTATTACATCTCAAAGAAATAATGTTATGGCAGAATATGATGCTGCCAAAGCACAATACGAACGATTGAAAGCGATTGAAGATATTGCAGCAAAAAAAGATATCACGGAAGCAAAGGCCCGGTATGAAAGTGCTAAAAGAAATAAAGAGTTATTTGAAAATAATACGGGTAAAAACAGTGCCGGTTCAAAATATTTATCATTGATTTCACCCGTGAGTGGTGTGGTTGGAAATTTCAATTTTGCAATCGGTGCAGTTGTTAACGGAGGCGAGACTTTATTTGAAGTTACCAATCTCGAAAAAGTATTTGTTGAAGCGCAATTGTATTCAAAAGATGTCGCTAAATTAAAAACAGTTCATTCGTTTACCACGGTTTCAAACATTGATTCATCCATTTTTAAATTAAAATTAATAAGCACGGCTCAATCCGTAAATGCCGGCAATCAATCACAGAATGTATTGTTTGAAATTATTGATCCAAAAGGAAATTTCAAGATCGCCGAAAATATTAATGTAAGAATGACCGGGTCAAATACAGTAAGACAAGTCATCATCCCCAATGAAGCTATTACAGAAGTAAACGGTAAGCCGGTTGTATTTATTAAAGACAATGCAGAGCATTACAGTATCAGCTTTGTATTGAAATCGGAAACAAATGACCGGAATTCGATCATTATTAAAGGAGTAGAAGATGGGGAACGAGTCGTAGTCAAAAATGTGTATCAAATGAAAATGATGTATTTAAATCAATAATAAAAAAAATAAAAATGAAAAAAACAACGTTAATGCTTTTCCTGCTTATTTCGGTGATGTCTGTATATGCTCAATCCAGTGATGAGATAGCTGTTAAAAAACACCTGAATAGCTATAAACAGGCTATTGAAAAATTGGACACTGTTGGTATAGTAAACTTGTTTGTTAAAAACTCGAAAGTTATTGAACAGTCTAAAGTAGAAGGAACAATCAGTAATTATCTGCAACATCATTTAGGACCTGAATTAAAAGAATTCAAGTCATTCACATTCAGCGATTATAACGTGGATGTAAAAGTCGTTGGTGAATATGCTTTTTCTACGGAGACTTATTTCTATACAATTGTTTTGGCAAAAGACGGGAAAGAACTGAAAAGTAAAGGCGTTGCAACTGCGATACTTAAAAAAACAATGGAAGGATGGAAGATCGAAAAAATACATTCGTCATATAAAAAATTAAATTAATGATACGACTAAGTAATATGAAAAAAATTATTTCAATTTCAATGCTGATTTTTGCAATGGCTATTTCGATGCACTCATTTGCTCAGCATAATTCAAAGGAACATGCTCACATATCCGGACCTCATGGTGGAACTGTAGAAACAGCATCTGGGGGATACCATATTGAAATGGTAAATAAGGACGCAAAGATTCAATTTTTTCTTTTAGATGCGAATTCAAAAACTTTAAAAGAGAAAGACGTAAAAGGAGAGTTGTTGATGCAGTTTAAAGATGGAACTACTAAAACTGTTTCATTAACAGCATCGGGAGAAGGGTTTGAAACAGCAGATTCGAAAGTCATTGCATTTTCTAATTTGGTTGTTACATTTCAGGTTGGAAAAAAAACAGCCTCTGCAAAATTTAAAGCAATTTCATCTGCTAAAAAAGCAACTCACAAACATGAATAAATAAAATAAAATAAAAAATTATGAAAAAGATTACATTATTTCTAGCAATGGTATTGGCCGTAATAAGTTTTACTGGCTTAAATGCCCAGGAAACAAAAGCAAAAGAAAAAAAGAAAGCTAAAACAGAAATGACACAAGACAAAATAGAAATGGTCTATAAATGTCCGATGAAATGTGAAGGCGAAAAAACATATGACAAAGCCGGAGATTGTCCAAAATGCGGTATGCATTTAAAAGCAGAGAAGAAAGTAGCCATTGCAACAAAATATCAGTGCCCGATGAAATGCGAAAAAGACAAAACCTACGATAAAGAAGGCAAGTGTCCTATATGTAAAATGAATTTAAAGAAAGTGGAAGAAAAGAAAGCTGAAAAAACC
>JAYWCV010000245.1:0-11555 GCA_043780275.1 Chitinophagaceae bacterium | reverse complement strand
ATCGATGGCAGGTTTTGTGGGAACATAGTTCTTCCAATCGAAATATTCTTTTGTAATGACTGCTTCTGAATAAGGAATTAATTCTTTCCCTTTTTTATTTAAAAACTGATTGCGCAGATCGTCGTATTCTTTTTTTGTTTTCTGTAAAAGCTTTTCTTTATTTTCTTTATTTAATAAATTGCTTACAGTCGTTACACTTCTTGATGCATCTAATACATGCAAAACTCCATGATCATATTGTGGAACAATTTTAACGGCAGTATGCATCCGGGAAGTTGTAGCTCCACCAATCAATAAAGGTTGTTTCATACCTCTTCTTTTCATTTCATGCGCCACATGAACCATCTCATCCAGGGATGGAGTTATCAATCCACTGAGACCGATGATGTCCACGTTTTCCTTTTCGGCTGTATCCAGAATCTTATTGGCAGGAACCATAACGCCCAAGTCTATGATAGTATAGCCGTTGCAACCCAACACTACGCCAACAATATTTTTTCCAATATCATGGACATCGCCCTTAACGGTAGCTAAGAGAACCTTAGCCCCCCCACCCCCCGAAGGGGGGATTTCGGAAGAGTCTTTATAATTAGCAATTAGATTTAATCTCAATAAAATAGCATCGAGAACAGTATCAATATTTGTTATTACTTCTTCATTTGTAAATCGTAGTACTTCAAATCCCTGACCATAAAGCCACAAAGTCCGCTCTTGATCCGATTCAATATTTTCTGGAAGCTGATGCATCAAGCCATCAACTTCAATTACCAAACGACTTTTAAGACAAAGAAAATCTGCAATAAAAGGACCGATAATATGTCGTCTTCTGAATTTATAATTTTCTAATTTTTTACCCCGAAGAACTTGCCATAAAATATTTTCAGCTTCCGTTTGATGGCTTCTGTTGTGTTTTGCGAACTCAATTAATTTACCATACAAAGTAGGGTCAGCAGTTTCATAATGAAGCGCATCTTCCGTGAACCCCCCTTTGGGGGGCAGGGGGGCATTTTTTGTCGCTTCAATGAAAGGTGTAAGCCAGGCAACACTTTTTTTCATCACCCTAGCACTTTTTACTACCTGCGGTAAAAACATTTTTCCACTGCCAAACAAATCACCCACCACATTCATTCCATCCATTAACGGACCTTCAATAACATGTAATGGCCTTGGATATTTTAAACGTGCTTCTTCTGTATCGATATCGATATAATCCGTAATTCCATTTACCAAAGAATGCTTTAACCGCTCTTCGACAGGAGCTTCCCGCCAACGTTCATCTTTTTCATTCACTTTCCCTTTGGCCTTAACAGATTCTGCAAAAACAATCAATTTTTCAGTGGCTTCATTATTATCATTTTCAATGTTCAGAATAACATCTTCACATAATTTTTTTAATCCGGGTTCTATCTCATCATAAATTACTAACTGACCTGCATTTACGATACCCATGTCCATACCGGCTTTGATGGCGTGATACAAAAAAACCGAGTGCATGGCTTCACGTACGTGGTCGTTTCCCCGAAAAGAAAAAGACATGTTACTTACACCGCCACTGATTTTTGTCAGGGGCATCAGTTTTTTAATTTCCCTGCAGGCCTCAATGAAATCCACCGCATAATTATTGTGTTCTTCAAGACCCGTTGCGACAGCAAAAATATTGGGATCGAAAATAATATCTTGTGAGTGGAAACCAACTTGTTCGGTCAGTATTTTATAGGCTCTGTAGCATATTTCCACTTTACGATCTTTTGTATCTGCTTGCCCCTGTTCATCAAAAGCCATGACAATAACCGAAGCACCATAATTCTGACAAATGATGGCTTGCTCAATAAAATTTTTTTCACCTTCTTTTAATGAGATGGAATTGACAATACACTTTCCCTGAACGCATTTTAATCCTGCTTCGATAATTGAAAATTTCGAACTGTCAATCATGATCGGAATTTTTGCAATGTCCGGTTCCGACTGAACGAGGTTTAAAAATTTAGTCATGGCTTCTACACCATCCAGCATAGCATCGTCCATATTCACGTCGAGTATCTGCGCACCATTCTCTACTTGTTGCCGGGCAACACTTAGTGCTTCATCAAAAATATTTTCTCGTATCAGTCGAGCAAATTTTTTCGAACCGGTGACATTGGTTCGTTCACCTACATTTACAAAATTTGAATCGGGTCGAACAACCAATGGTTCCAATCCGGCTATTCGTAAAAAAGAATTTGCCTGCTCCGTTTTTTCTGAAAAAGAAAAACCTGAATCAGTGCCTTCGTTTGGTATGGGTGTGCTCATGCTTAATCTTATTTTTTCTAAAACTTATCCAATCAGTTGTTGATGAAGAATGCGTGGCTGAATATTTTTTACATTTTCGGCAATATGCTTAATATGATCTGGTGTGGTACCACAGCAGCCACCTACAATATTTACAAATCCTTCTTTGGCCCAATCCTCAATAAAATGAGCTGTTTCGTGCGGTTGCTCATCATATTCGCCCATGGCATTTGGCAGACCGGCATTGGGATATGCAGATGTATAACAGGAAGCCAAATGCGAAAGTTCTTCAATGTATGGCCGCATTTCCTTTGCACCCAATGCACAGTTTAAACCGATACTTACCGGATTGATGTGCATTACTGAAGTATAGAAAGCTTCCAATGTTTGCCCACTTAGCGTTCTTCCGGAGGCGTCTGTAATGGTACCACTGATCATGACAGGGAGCCCCCCCACCCCCCAAAGGGGGGATTGGGCCGTTTGAAAATATTTTTTAATAGCATAAATAGCGGCTTTTGCATTGAGGGTATCGAAAATGGTTTCAATTAAAAGAATATCCACTCCGCCTTCTACTAATGCTTTTACCTGATTGAAATAAGCATCTGCCACTTCATCAAAAGTTACAGCACGATAACCGGGATCATTAACATCAGGAGATAAGGACAGGGTTTTATTCATGGGTCCGATAGCACCGGCAACAAACGGACGATTTTCCCTGGTTGGATTTTTTTGCATGAATTGCTCAACAGCTTCTCTTGCACAGTTTGCTGCCGCCGTATTAATTTCAAATGCCAGGTCTTCCATTCCATAGTCGGCCATGGAGATTCGTTGTGCGTTGAAGGTGTTTGTTTCAATGATATCGGCACCGGCTTCCAGATATTTTAAATGGATAGCTGTAATGATTTGGGGTTGTGTGATAGAGAGTAAATCATTATTGCCTTTCAGATCGGATGGCCAGTCTTTGAATTGTTCGCCCCGATAATCTGCTTCGCTTAATTTATACTGCTGAATCATGGTACCCATAGCACCATCAATGATCAGTATTCTTTTTGCAAGTTGTTTCCTTAATGAATCCATTTCCTTTAATTTTTAGTCGTTCAAAATTTTACAAACTTGCTTAATAGAATTGCAAGTTGTAAATGGGTGTCCGCCCGGAAGAGTACTTTTAAAATGACTCTGTCGGTTTTATGCTCGAACGGGCAACGCAAGCCAGATAAAACTACGAAAGCCGGCTACATAATTAAGATTGAACTAATAAACGTTGGAAACTGATGAGTAGGTTTCTTTGCGTTTATTAGTTCAGTTTTTTTTGAAAACCGGAATTTTCGTTACAGGGTGAACAATAAACAAATCCGCCTGTGGGAGCAAAGGTAAGAAAAGGAGTATTAAAATCAGTCATTAACGGTTGGAAACATAATTCTCGACTGGCAGACGATTTTGTAGGCTGCGGGCCAATGTCATTTCATCGGCATATTCGAGTTCGCCGCCAAAAGAAATGCCACGGGCAATAGTAGTAATGCGGACGTTATATGCCTGCAATTTTTTTTGTATATAATAAATGGTCGTGTCGCCCTGAATATTCGGGTTAAGGGCAAATATGATCTCTTCTGTTTTTTCTTTTTCCACCCGGTTTATCAAGGATTCGATATTCAATTGGTCGGGGCCAATGCCATCCAATGGTGAGATGACACCACCCAACACATAATAAGTACCGTTATATTGCTGCGTACTTTCAATGGCAATCACATCCCGTATATTTTCTACCACACAGATGATTTCCTGCTTACGGATGGAGTTTGAACAAATGGAACAGATATCGCCATCGGCTACGTTGAAACAACGGTGACAGAATTTTATCTGGGTTCTCATTTTTGCAATGACCTCGCTGAAATGAGAAACTTCGTTGGGTTCCTGTTTTAATAAATGCAATACCAAACGCAGGGCTGTTTTTTTACCAATGCCTGGAAGCTTGGCAAATTCATTTACGGCATTCTCTAATAATACAGATGGAAATTGCATAAGACAAAGATAAAGGCTGTATAATTATTGGTTTATAATTAATTAAATAGCTGCTTACAATTATTTAATTTTATCCGGCACAGTAACTTCAAATTCATTAACCCAATTGGGTTTGACAATTATTTTTTGCTCAATCGGGATAATGATTTCGGGTTGTACATGTTTTTCAAAAAATATACCCGGGTCCCAAATGCCGTTTTTGTTTTTGTCATTTAATATCCTGATCTGATAGTCGCCGGGTTTGAATAATTGATGAGTAAAGGTTTCTGATATTAAAGGAAAAGAATTGACTACTGTATTTCCTATAAGAAATAAAAGAACCGGGTTGTCGGTGAGAATTAAATTTTTAAATTGAATTTTTACTGAACCGTAGTCAGTTTGCTTTCGGGTAAAAAAAGTAATCGTATCAGTAGTTAAATGTTTTCTGTTCATTGTATCAATAGCAAATTCCTTTTCAAGTATTAAGTGGTACTCCTTGTTCTCTTTCCAAATAGTATGCAGGGTTAGTTTTGACGATGAGCTGTCCAAAGTCCATTTGAAATTATTAACGGGTATAAATGATGAGTCGGTTGAAAATTTAATTTTTGAGCTGTCATAAGATTTTAGGGGCATCAAAAATTCCATTTCGAAATCTTTTTCCAAATCAAGTTGATTCGCTTGTAGATTATTTAGTGGTGTGATAAATTTATCCGACTCATCTACTTTTAGTTTTGATTTAGGAGAAATATTTTCGAGATAAGCAAACAGGACCTGTTCAGTGGTATCCTTACTGACAATAACAGGGGAATCGGCAAATGCAAACAGTTGATCTTTACCCAATAATTTTCCCATGCCGGATTCATCTTTCAATGCATACAAATAAAAAGTTCCGGCTGGCAGATTTTTGAAAACAAATTGTCCTTTATTATTCAATCTTGTAGCATAGCGAGGCTTGCTATAAATAATGGCTGAATCATCATCTCTTCTGTGCAAAATGGCAAGTAATGTACTATCGGTATTCCCTGTTTCTGCAATAATTACTTTACCGGTTAATGTTAATGAGTCGAGGTATGGACCGGTAGAAAAAGTAAACGTAAAGCCTTTCTTTATATTCCCTTCATTTACATCTTTGATGGCATCACCAAAATTGAAAGAATAGGTTGTGTTTTCTTCCAATGAATCTTTTAGATTTACGGTCAGTGTTTTTAATTTAGAAAGAACAATTGGATTGATTTGTTGTATCGGCGAAATGATCAATTGTTGTTGAATGTTTTGTACTTCTATATACTCATCAAATACTAACGTAAGTTTTTTACCACTAAAATTAAGTGCAGAGTCTCGGGGAAAAGAATTTGACAAAATTGGTGGCAAACTGTCTCTCAGACCACCGGTTGGTGGAATAATTGTAGCACAACCTGTGCCGGCCAACAAGCCAATAACCATTGTACAGACTAATAAAAACGCCGGAATTACTCTTTGATTCATCATATTGAAACTAGTGGAAAGTGCAAACTTAATCAGTTTGTATGTATTCTATACGTTCAAGTCAATTACTCATATTGATTCTTCTTCATCTTCGGTTTCAATTTCGTGTAGGGCAATGGCCATATTATTGGTTTTTACAAAAGTGCACCAATGACAATCTGCTTTGCCACAGCCGGTATAGAAATCCCTTTGTTGAATTTTTTCCCAAACCGTTGTTATTTGATGTAAAACCGTTTCCATGTCTTCGGGTTGAATGACCAGTTTTTCTTTCTTGTATTTTTTTGATTTATCGGGTTCAATAAAATCGAATTCAGTACTGACCACTTTCCAGTCTTTTTGGTCGTAATGATCAACTAGTATTTTATAAAAAACGGCCTGTCTCCAATAATCTCCTCCATTTGGTTGTTTATCATTTGGGGGCTTAACCTTATCTTTTGCATTATCCGGATTCCCCGATTTGTAATCCACTACATTTACATTTTTCCCATCAAATTCCAGTTTGTCGAGTTTTCCTTTCAGTGGTACATTTTTAACGACCACGTTTCGAATATTCCGTTCAATCGCTACAATTTTATTGGCAAACGGAACTTGGGTGTCGTAATAATTTCCCAATACTTCGTGTCCATATTCCATCCTGCGTTTAAACTGCTCGTTGGTAAAGCTTTCCCGATGCCGGTTCATATACCATTCAAAGTCTTCGATGAATTCTTTTTTAATAGGAAAGAGATTGTCATTCTTTTGCATTTTTCTGAAAAGCTGTTCCAGCGCATAATGCACGGCAGATCCAAATTCGGTGGCTTCGTTTTTAGGCGAAGGGATGCGGATCAGATTCTTAAAATAAAACTCCAGTGGACAAGAAAGATAATTGTTGAGTGCCGTTACGTTCATGACAAATTTGTCCAGAATATGACCCACAAAATCGGCTTCTATTTTTTCCAGTTCAGGTGCAACCGGCTCATCAAAATAGAGGGCCGCAAAACTTGCCAAAACTTCATTATCGATAATAACTTTCTCCACCAGAAGTTCATGCTGGTCCAGAATTTCAGCAATAAACATGGAGGGTTCCTGTTCCTTACCATCTGCTTTGAATTTGCTCCAGGAAATCTGTAGATGCTGTTCGGCACGGGTGAGTGCTACATAAAATAATCTTCTCAGTTCTTCATCATCTTTCTTTTTTAAAGCTGAAGAAAATAAGTTGTCGGGAAATGAATAACCTCCACCCGGTTTCTTTTTTTTCTCCCATAAATTGGCATTGCAGCCCACAAAAAATACATGGGTAAATTCCAATCCTTTCGATCCGTGTGTGGTCATCAGATTAACGCCTTTATCAGTACCACTTACATGAACCAAAGATAATCTCAGACCTTCTTTTATCATTAAGTCAATGGTCTTCATAAATGAGGAAAGATTCAATGCCGCGTTTCGGTGTGTTTCCTCTTTGATAAAATCAAATAAACAAGTTACCACTTGTAAGTATTCGATTTTTTCGGAAGAAAGCATGATGTATTTCAAAATCCCGGGTTCTCTTATTACCGATTCGAAAAGATGTTGAAGTGTAATGTTTGGAACATCGGTCAATAATTTTTCAATGGCATCACTGGCTTTTTTAAGTGCAACAGGTAAAGTGTTTGAGAAAAGATCCTTTGCCGATTCAAGCGTTTTTTGATGTATGAGTAGTCGAAGTGAAACTGGATTGTCGGAATATTTGCGGGTTGCACATTCGGCAGTTATTTTAGCAATTTCAATGGCCGGGATATTGAACCATTCGGCATGCAGCAATTCAAATAACATTTCGTCGGCACTGAATGGCATTTCTTGTTCGGCTGCCAGATACCGCATGATCAGTAATATTTTTTTCGCCAATGGGATCTCCAACAGGTTTTCAAACCGTTTACTGTAAATAGGTATATTTCTCAGATTGAAATATTCGTTTAGTTGGGTGCCATATTTATGTTCCTTATAAATGATGCCGATCTTTCCCGGAGGAGTTCCCTGTGCAATTAATTTTTCAACCTGTAAGGTAATGTCAATGATTTCCTGTTTCTGTGTTTCATATTCTTTCAAAACAGGCGGGTGTTTCAGGTCTTTTATTTTTGGATGAGAAGAAGACAGTTCTTTGCTCAGGTTATCGATTTGTTTTACCAGTCGTTCTTCATTGTGATCAATTAAAGATTTTGAAATATCCAGGATGGGTTGTGTGGAGCGATAGTTTTTAGTTAATACAACTGTTAACAAACTATCCTTATAATTGTTTGCAAAGCTTAACATATTTTCTACGTTGGCTCCCTGAAATCGGAAAATGCTCTGATCGTCATCTCCCACTACAAACACATTGGGTTCATCCCAGTAGTTGATCAGCAATTCTATCAACCGGTTTTGTGTACCACTGGTATCCTGAAACTCATCAACCAGCACATACTGAAAACGTTCCTGATAATCGGAAAGCACATTTTTATTTTCTTCAAAAACCTTGATAACCCAATTGATCATGTCATCAAAATCGTAGCGGTTTCTTTTTTGCATCATTGCTTGAAAAGAATCGAATTCATGAATAGCCGCACGAAGCTTTTCCATCTTCTCCACTTCTTCATCAAATTTGTTTTGCTTCAGATGGCCGGCTTTAAACTCCTTGTATTTTTTTTTGTAAACAAATTCATCCCGGTTTGGCAGGTCGGCAATGTATTCATCCATTTTTTGTTCTATAAAAGATGCAGACCAGCCTTCTGTTTTCATAGTACTAAAAAGATTCTGCAGATTTTTTATTTCGTAATACACATCGCCCCTGAATCTTTTCAAAGGATGGTTTTTAGGAAAAAAATCAATCAGTTCCTTCATCATTTCTATACGTTCCAGATCGGAAATGGCATCGAGTGTAGTTTTTTCAAATAGGGAAAGATTTTCCTGAATCACATCATTACAAAAAGCATGGTACGTGTAAATATTAACCTTGTAGGCATCGGGTCCAATAAATTTTAATAATCGTTTACGCATGGCCACCACTCCTGCTTCTGTATATGTAAGGCAAAGAATATTATCGGGCCCCGCATCGGTATCCATCAATATCTTGGCTATCCGGGCACTCAATATCTGTGTCTTTCCGGTACCGGGGCCGGCAATCACCATCACGGGGCCTTCCAATTGGTTAACTGCCAGTTGTTGCTGTTCGTTCAGGTTATTGAACTCTTCGGTGAAACGCTGTTTCAATTTTTCTCTATGTATAGACATGTACTATTGAAATTTTGGGAATGGATGGTTGAGGAACAAGTTAATTTAAAATATGAAAGGACTTTCACAGTTCGGGTTATTTTTCTTTTGTGTCTAAGCGGGGTTTTCACATGAATAATCTGTTGAGTTTATGCTTTTCTGTGAAACCCCGGTGGGTCATTGCAACCATAAAAAAAGCTCCGATTAAATCGGAGCTTTTCAATGAGTTTAATAAAACCTATCCAGGTACTCTGGAAATATATTTCTGAATCTCTTTTAACTGATCAACAATTTGCGGTGTTGAGGGGTTTAGTTTTTTTGCTTTTCTGAAAAATTCCTTTGCAGCCCGGAACTCTCTTTTATTCATCATCAGACTGCACATTTGCAGGTAGGCTGCTGCCTGGTTTTCCTTATCCGGTAAACCCTTACGGATAGCCGACCGGATATAGCTTTCGGCCTGTTTCAAATTATTCTTTTGCATCTGTATCATACCCAACTGCAATAGACTGGCTCCCTCTGCTTCTTTCATGGGCATACCCAAATCCAATCCTTTTTTCATCATGATCTCGGCTCCATCATAATCCTGTTTCGACATGGCAATATTTCCTTTCAGGGTATAAAAAACGGAACGGATTGGTTTATATAACAAGTTGGGGTATTTGACCGAACGGATAATTTTCTCTGCTTCTTCAATATTTCCACTTTCCAGATGCACCTGAATCAAACGGAGCGGACCGAAAAAGAAATGCCCCAGTACGAGAATTAATCCAACAAAATATAAAGGAAAAGCGGGCCAGAAACCGGAATAATAATTGGCTATACCACCTAAAGCTGCCAAAAGGAAACCCAATTGAAGCCGGTATTTAATGATAAGGTTATAAAATTTCATGCATCACAATTTTGAGGCTGCAAAGATAGGGGTTAACGGGGAAGCGGGGGAAATAGAAAAGAAAAAAAAGTAGCTCAGTCAGTTCTGCGTAAGCCTTAAGAGAAACCTGGATCTAAAGCCCGTCCGAACGGTATCATCCGGGCGGGCATTGAACTACTGGTTCATTTTTTTATTCAGGAATCATCCACCGGCGTATGAATTAAAATATTTATCCCTTTTTTTGCTTCTTAATCTGGGATAAATATTTTTGGATAAATTTTTTGAAAAGGGATGAACGGTTTGAAGGGCGCAGTCATCCCCGAATTATGTTGAAGCAATCTATTTTGTAAATCATGACGATACTCTTTAAGATCAGGAAATACTTGCAGCAATATTTTTATTGTGCATTCCCTAATTTTAGTGAATCGACAACTTGAGTTTTCTATTTAAGCCTTGTTCTATAAGTCTATACAAGGTTGATAATTGAATGTCTGCTCTGCCATTTTCAATTCTTGAAATATAACTTTTCTTAGTCCCTGTCTTTTCTGCCATTTCGGCCTGTGTTAAATTGGCTTTTTCCCTTTCGTCTTTCAATAGTTCGCCTAAAATAAAAGTCTGCGATTTTATTTCAAATTCAGAACGTGTTGAAGTTCCGTGAAGTCCATATTTTTTATCTAAGTGAGTATCCCACGAAATCACTTTATCTTTTGATTTTTTTGCTATTACCTTTTTCATTTTCTATATTTAATTTTTTGTCTGTAAAATATTGTTTCTTCAATTTCTTAGCTAATTCCAGTTCTGCCTTTGGCGTTTTCTGTGTCTTCTTTTGAAAAGCATTTATTAATATCACTAAATTCCCTTCATCAAAAAAACAGCATATTCTGTAAATGTTACTTTCAAACTCAATTCTGATTTCAAAAAGCCCATCCGTGTTTTCAAGATGTTGAAAATATTTTTTTGGAATATGGTCAACTGTTTTAACAAGCTCAAATACCCAATCAATTTTTTCCTGCAAGTCTTTGTCAAGCCTGCTATAAAATTCGAAAAAATATTTTCCGTAAGTAGATAGCATTCTGTTCACCTTTCAAAGGTAACGAATTAGTGAACAAGTGTCAAAATAAATTTAGAGGTATTTTTTTGACTTTTCAAAATTTTGAAGGGCTTAAAAAAAGTAACGCACAACAATAGAAGCTATGATGAATGCTCTTTAAAACATAAGCAAAATACACTGGAAAATTTGTAGCCCCGCCAGGAATCGAACCTGGATCTAAAGTTTAGGAAACTTCTATTCTATCCATTGAACTACGGGGCCGGTTTGATTTTGAATTGAGCAATTCATTCAAACAAGGATGCAAATATAGTCATGCGGGAGAAAAAATATCACTAAAAAAAGCATAGGGTTTCTATGCTATTGAAATAATAGTTTGAGAAAGAAAATTTTATTTTTTTAAAGCAAGTCCCTGTTCACCAAAACGAATCAGCTCTTTTGCATTGATAAAACCGATAGAATACGTAACAACTTTACCGGTCTTATCCAGGATCAATAGGGTCGGGTAAGCATTTACATTATATTTTTCAGCCAGCTTTAAACCATCGCCAGTTTCCATGTCGAAAGCCGCGTTGATGAAATTATCGTTGAAGAATTTACCGGCTTTTTCATCTTTAAACGTTTTATTCTTCAGCATTTTACAGGGTCCGCACCAGGTTGTATACGCATCTAAAAATATCAGCT
>JAYWCV010000244.1:0-2251 GCA_043780275.1 Chitinophagaceae bacterium | reverse complement strand
GAAGAAGTTCATCAGAATAATGACCAGTTTTTCCGTTTTGAAAGTGGAGCAGGCAAATGCACCATTGATGAAAATATTTATCACGTATCTGAGGGTGATGTTATTGTTGTTCCAGCAGGTGCCAGGCATAATGTTATCAATACCGGTGCTGAACCATTTAAAATGTACACTATTTATGGGCCACCTAATCATCATGACGGAATTATCAGAGCAACCAAGGAAGAAGCGGATAGAAAAGATGAAAAATTCGACGGAAAAACATCAGAATAGAAATGCTGCTTTGTCTTGATGATAACCGTTTAAGAAACTTATGGGAAAAATTACAATCTGGCAGGTAATATCACTATACACGGCATAACAAAACCTGCTGTATTTAATGTTATTTGTAATGGAAAGGCAGTTACTGCAACGAAAAAACCTACAGCAGGGTTTACCATTACCGGGCAGATAAACCGGAGAGATTTTGGTGTTGGTGGCCCTGTGATTACCAGCGGAATAAGTAATAAAATTGAATTACGGTCAAATGTGGAATTCACCATTTCCGATTAGATTTTAAAGGTTCTCGAGTAATCAACTATATGTTGATTTATAAAATTAATTCAGTCCATAAATTAGAGACAGATGTGTTTTTCAGCCACTGCAAGTTTTAGCGCCGGTGTTGTTCTTACCGCAATTGGAGTGGTCGCTATTAAAAAGGTGCAGCATCCTACCCAAATTATGTTTGCGGCTATTCCATTAATTTTTGCAGTACAGCAAATAGCAGAAGGTGTTTTATGGCTTGCATTGCCCGATCCGGCATATTTGAGAACCCAGGTTACCTTCACCTATATTTTCCTGGTTTTTGCCCTGGTGGTTTGGCCGCTTTGGGTACCGGTTGCAATATTGCTGCTTGAAAAAGAAGACCTTCGGAAAAGAGTACAGCGGTATTTAGTTGCCGCTGGGGTACTGGTAGGATTATATCTTGCCTGGTGTTTAATAACGTTTCCTGTTCACGCAAATATAGTTGGCTATCATGTTGCATATACATTAAAATTTCCTCAATCGCTTAAGAATTATGGTATTGTATTGTATGCATTGGCAACTATTATTCCGCCATTTTTTTCTCCTATTAAAAGAATGTGGATGCTGGGGGTAGCAATTGCTATTTCATACAGTATTACCGCCATTTTTTATGAACAGTATATCCTATCTGTATGGTGCTTTTTTGCTTCAATTATAAGTATATCTGTCTACGTTATAATGAGGGAAATAAAAAAAGATTATGCTGCCGGTAAATAGTTATCAGCAACTTTAACGCGTGTGGCAAAGTACATAAATATTACATTAACAGTAAAAAGTGGCAGAAAAACACTATGCAAATTCTGATTTAGTAAAAGATATTTTTATCGGAATGTCTAATGGGCTAACAGTGCCCTTTGCCCTCACTGCAGGTTTAAGTGGTGAGCTAGGTACGTATCCCATCCTTTAATGGCGTATGCAAGGGCTTCTCCGATATCACTTTTGGGTAGTGCGTGGATGTATTGTTCTTTCATCCATTTGCCGAGAGAGATTTCAGTATGGGACAGGATTGTTCTTGTCGACGGGTTTTTATTTCCTCTGGCAACAGCCTTTCTTCTTTACATTTTCTTTCAATCCCGTAAGGCTTTTGTATTTCACCTAGCGCATATTCGGCAATGTACTTGTCGTTAATTTGGAATTTTTGGATTATCATAAAATTGAGTGTGCGAATTAAAGCGGCAACTTTTGAATTGCTTCCTCGGCGTCAATTTTAGAGTATCTTTTGTAGGTATCATGAACATATTTCGATGAGGCATGTCCGAGGATGCCAGCAATCGTAGCGATATCAACGCCTTTTTGCTGAAGTAGTACGGAAAAACTGTGCCGTGCACAATGCCAGGTAATGTGTTTATCAAGATTTGCATCCATGCACCATTTCCCTAGCATCTTATTTGCACCGTCCTGTGTGGGCAAATGAAATACCAATCCTTCTTTTTTTTCTCCTAAAGTACTTTTGGCGATACTATGTAAAGGTATTTCAAGTGGAATCTTTGTTTTATTTTGAATAAACGAAACCGAGTTGTTTTTTACCATTGACCAGGACAGCAATTTAACATCCACCCATCTGAGTCCGGTGTAAAGAGAAAAAACGAATGCTTTTTTCACTTCATGATTCAGACATGGCGTGTTCATTAATTTCGAATATTCTTCTGCATTTAATATTTCCTTCAGTTTTTTACTTCCACCAACCTTG
>JAYWCV010000243.1:0-3020 GCA_043780275.1 Chitinophagaceae bacterium | reverse complement strand
AATCAGCAGTAAAAGAATTGAAGAAACTTTCATAAACATTTTATAATGATTTTGGTAGAAGATGAAAACTTAAGCTTATTCGTTGTTTAATGAACCAAGATATTTTTTTGATGCATTTTTTATACTGTCATCCAGGGAGGTAAATTTAAAGTCTGGAATGGCATTCAATATTTTTTTATTGTTAAAATATGTCTGACTATGTGCCAATCTGGAACTTTCTTTGGTTAGCAAAGGTTTCTTACCTGTGAAAAACGATTTAACTTTTTCAATTCTCCATGCAATTTCTCCTAGTAATGGTGTGGCTACTCGGTGTGGATGTTTTTTCCCAAGATGATCCGCCATGCAATTGAACAGTTTTCGGAAAGGCCAGTTATCTCCGTTAATAATAAACCGTTCCCCGGAAACTTCGGATTCCATCAATAAAACAGTTGCCCTTGCTACATCATCAACATCTACAAAACCATTAATACCTTTGGTATACCATGGGAATTCATTATAAATATTTTTAAAAATGGCCGTACTGCTGTTGTTCCAATCACCGAAACCCAGAATTGTGCTTGGGTTCAAAATGACTGCATTCAAACCTTCGCCCATGGCACGCCATACTTCCAGCTCCGACCTGTGTTTGCTGACGGCATATTGTGTATTGATAGATGACTCGATCCATTTTTTTTCTTCATTTACTTCTCCGCCTTCTTTCAATCTTCCAATGGCGGCCACCGAACTTATCTGTACATAGCGGTCGATATTATTTTCCAGCGCAACGTTAACCATATTGGCCGTGCCATCAATATTGATGGCAAACATTTCCTGTTGATCTTTTTTATGAAAGGAAACCATCGCCGCCGAATGAATAATTTTTTTTATTCCGTGCATGGCATCATTCAACGAAACCACATCCAGAACATCTCCTTCTACCCACTCCACTTTTTCAATTATTTCTGAAGGAATAAAATGTGGAAGCTTGCTTGTACTTCGACGGATTGCTCTTACTGCATATCCTTTTTCAATCAATTCTTTAATAATATAGGCACCCAGAAAACCCGTACCACCTGTAACAAGTACTTTGTTTGTATTTGAAGATTTGGAGTTTTTTTCTGCTGGTATTTCCAATTTGTTATTCGTTTAAATAAATCAAAAATTCTATGCTTAATAATTAAAATAGCCTTTGCCGGTTTTAATGCCCAATTCTCCTTTTTCAACTTTTTCTTTTTGAATATAAGAAGGATTTAAGCGTTCTGGTTTTCCAAGTTGTTCATGCATGGAAACACTGACTGCATAGTTAATATCGTTCCCAATCAAATCCATTAATTGAAACGGACCCATTTTAAATCCACTTGCTTCAAGTAATTGATCGATATCTTCAAAATTGGTCAGTCCTTCTTCTGCAATGCGCAAAGATTCGATATAGTATGGACGAGCTACCCGGTTTACTATAAAGCCCGGTGAGTCTTTACAAACGACGGTAGTTTTATTGAATGTTTTGCATAATGCAATGACTGATTCGGTGGTTTGCTGATCGGTATATTTTGTATTCACTACTTCTACCAGTTTCATTAAAGGAGCTGGATTGAAAAAATGCAACCCAATAACCCGTTGCGGTTTATTGATTCCGTTCGCCAAATCTGTAATAGATAAAGAAGATGTATTGCTGGCAAAAATAGTGTCACCATGATTTATTTCTGCCAGTTGATTGAACAATGAAATTTTCAATTCGGGTTTTTCAATGATTGCTTCGATGATAATATCGGCCAGGCAATCGTGAAGATCCGAACTGTAACGGATCCTTGATAGCGTTGCTGTTTTTTCATCAGCAGTCATTCTATTTTTATCAACCATTTTCTGCAGGTTGATATCCATGTTGGTTTTTGCCTTTTCAAGCACTTCTTCATGAATATCGAATAATAAAGTAAAGTAACCGGATGATGCGGCCACCTGTGCAATGCCACTTCCCATGGTTCCTGCACCACATACTGCTATTGTTTCAATCTTCATGCCTGCGCTTTTATGAGTAGTAAAGATAACAGATTCAGCCTGATCAGTTTTGAACAGATTCTTTAAAAGAGAACAGCTCATTCTAAATAATAAAAGAATGAGCTGTTTTAATATTTATTATACAGTATACTTATATAGCCGCTGTAAATTGTTTTAGAAAACGGGTATCATTTTCACTGAATAAACGAATATCGGTTATGCCATATTTCAGCATGGCCGGACGTTCGATGCCCATGCCGAATGCAAAGCCTGAATACTTATTTGGATCGATGCCGCAATTCTGTAAAACGTTTGGATGAACCATACCACAACCCAGTATTTCGAGCCAACCCGTTTTTTTACAAACACTACAGCCATCACCTTTACAAAGTGTGCAACTGATATCCATTTCGGCACTTGGTTCTGTAAATGGAAAATAAGATGGACGGAAACGAACTTTAACATCTGAACCATACATTTCTTTTACAAAGAAATAAAGCGTTTGTTTCAAATCGGCGAAGGAAACATTTTCGGCTATATATAAACCTTCTACCTGATGAAAAAAACAATGGCTACGAGCACTAATCGTTTCGTTACGGTAAACACGGCCTGGACAAATGATTCGTATTGGCAATACCCCTTTTTCCATTTCCCGTATCTGTATATTGCTGGTATGTGTACGCAACAGCCAATCCGGATTTTGATTAACGTAAAAGGTATCCTGCATATCTCTTGCCGGGTGATGCTCGGGTAAATTCAATGCACCGAAATTATGCCAGTCATCTTCAATCTCTGGTCCTTCGGCAACGGCAAAACCAAGCCGTTGAAAAATAGAAATAATCTGATTTTTCATTAAACTAATTGGATGACGGCTTCCCAATGGCAAACTGTCGCCGGGTAATGAAAGGTCTATATCCGATTTGGTTTCAGCAACTGTTGTGGTGGTAGATTTAAGTGTTTCAAATTTTTCTTCAACAAATAATTTAAAATCGTTCAGTACCTGACCAAATTCTTTTTTTTGTTCGTTGGGTACATTTTTCATTTCA
>JAYWCV010000242.1:0-4508 GCA_043780275.1 Chitinophagaceae bacterium | reverse complement strand
TTTGTACTTGATTTTACCAGCATTGCCACTTTGTTTGCTTTTGTATTAGTGTGTGGCGGTGTATTATTATTACCTCGCAGAGAAAAAGTAGCAGGTCACTTTTATCTGCCTTATATATCCTCCAAAATTATTTTTCCAGTTATTGTTATTGGAACCATATTGATGATATCAATAATATGGAAAGGATATTTTCCTTCACTCTTTCAATTTAGTGGAGAGGAGGTAAATAAAACCTACAATATTTCTGCTCTTATTTTCTGGATAGTTTGTATGCTGCTTTCCATTGCAACAGCAATAAAAAATTGGTCCTTAATACCATTGATGGGGCTTATTACTTGCCTATACTTACTTACCGGTATGACCGCTATAAACTGGATTTGGTTTATGGGTTGGATGGTTCTGGGGTTAGTTTTGTATTTTAGTTACGGATATAAACATAGCAGATTAGCGTTAGCAGAGAAAGAAAAAAACTAATCAGGCTATCATTTAAAATTATTCAAACCCGTCTGTTAAAGACGGGTTTCGTAGTTTTGTAAACTACACAAGAAAAAAATACAGCAATTGAAATTTGAAATAGGCGATAAAGTGGTTGTCATGCATTCCAACGAAGAAGGAGAAGTGATTGATATAATTAATAAGGAAATGGTGATGGTGGATGTAAGAGGAGTCAGATTTCCGGCTTATGTCGATCAATTGGATTCGATTTATACCAACGTCTATACGAAGAAAAATTTGGAACAACCTAAAAATGAAAAAATATTCATTGATCATGTTCAAAAAGAAAAAGTTGAAAAAACCGAAAAAAAATCGGAAGGAGTTTGGATTACTTTTTTGCCTGTAATTGCACTGGATATCTTCGGAGATGAAGTGGTTGAATATTTTAAAATCTATTTATCTAATCGGTCAAAAGACATTTTTACTTTTAACTATCAGTTGTTTTATTTTGGAAATTCAACGTTTGATCTGAAAAATCAGGTAAATTCTTTTGAAGAATTTTATCTGCATGATGTGACCATGGAAAGCATGAATGATAACCCGGTATTCAGTTTCGACTTTAGTTTATTGATTTCGGATAAAAAGAAAGTCGTCCATTTTGAAGCACGCCTGAAATTAAAGGCAAAACAATTGTTTTCAAAAATTGAAGAAATACGAATGAAAGGACAGGCCTCGTTTTCATATAATCTATTTGAAGACTATCCGGTAAAAACCAATAAAGATTATTTGGATCTGGGTAAACTTTCTTCAAATGGGTATAAAATGTATGATGCATCAAAAGTCAGGGAGAATCTGCAACCGGCCAGATCGGTAGTAGATTTGCATATTGAAAAACTGGCTGATGATTGGAAACGATTAAACAATTTCGAAATTTTAACCATTCAGTTAAAGAATTTTGAAAAATATTTCGACCTGGCTTATCAGCATTTGATGCCAAACCTTATTATCATTCACGGTGTGGGTACAGGGAAATTACGGGATGAAATACATGAGCTGTTGAAATTGAAAAGCGAAGTGAAAACCTTTGTAAATCAATACCATCCCTTATATGGTTATGGTGCAACAGAAATTTATTTTCAATACTAAGGGTTTTTTTTATATATATTTAAAAACTTCCGATTCATTTTTCAGGATTAACTTTGTCTTGCTACAAGCCTTGCTATCGCTCCGATTTATCGGGGAGGAAAGTCCGGACAACATAGGGCATCGTACCGGTTAACAGCCGGCCTTCGTCAATGGCGGAGAGAGAAAGTGCCACAGAAAATTACAGCCTATGTAATTGTGAAAGCAGTTGCAGGTGATGGTGAAAATGTGAGGTAAGAGCTCACGGTCAGCAACAGTAATGTTGCTTCCGGGTAAACCTTTCGAGTTGAAATGTCACGTATACCAGCATTTGAGGGCGGCTCGTCCGACGCTGGAGGGTGGGCAGATTGATTCTGCGGGGTAACCTGCAGAACAGATAAATGATAGCATCCGTTTCGGCGGAAACAGAATCCGGCTTACAGGCTTGTAGTTTTTTTAATTCTTTGCATTAATAATAGATATGACCAATAAATGCACCCAGCTCCATAAGCCAGGCTATACCTAAATGAACCATTAGGCCTCCCCAAATGCTTCGGGTATTGAAGACTATAATACCTAATAATATTCCACCAAAATAGGAGCTGATACATTCACCAAGCGGTTTGCCAAAATGAATACAGCAGTAAAAACATGCCATAGGTATTATTGCATCTTTGCCAACCCATTTAACAAAACCCAATATTAAAAAGCCCCGGAAAAAAAGTTCAATCGAAATAAAATCAGAGCCATAGGATAATTGAAATAGTAGTTTGTATAAAAATTGATTGGATGATTCGGGCAATGGAAGAATCATTTTCATTTTTGGATAAGCAGCTAAAAAATCCGCTTGCGTAGATGCAATGGCAACAAGAGGAATCATAAATACAAGCATCTGCAGGTAAGGTTTCCATTCAATATTTTTGGCAGATATGCCATAAAATTTTTCTTCAGGCTGAACTATTTTCCAGGTAAGTATCAGTAAAATCAGCATAATTATTAATGCCAGTGGCCAATGAAGAATGCTGCTCCATACATGGGTCAATTCTCGTTCAGTTTTAAAATCGGGACTGATAGAAATTTTTAAGGCAAATACAGCCGGAGCAAGGAATACAAAGCTGGTAAAAACAGGGGAATGAAAATATTTTTTTTTGCCAAAAAAAGAATAAGCAGCATAAGAAATAAAGAAGGCCAATAAAAATAACAGGTAGTGAAGTGTGAAAAAGGGAAATGGAAAATAATTTTTTAAAATCAAATAAATGCTTTCTCCTTTAGTATAATTAATAAAAATCAGGATTGCTGTAAAAGCAGAAACAAACACAAAATGAGCCTTGTTCAAGGTATATATGTACGTTTTTATATAGCCGATAATTTTTTGCATGCAACACTGAAAATAAAATTTATTTTAACTGCACATTAAACTTTTTTGTTTAAGACGGTTCTTACATACTCAAAACAATCTCTTAACTGTTAAATCATTTTTAAGAAACATGTATTTCTGTTGAATGAAGGATACACGACTATTGATGATTGAAATAAAAAAGTATTATTTAAAAAAAGAATTGAACTAAAAGTTTTTTACCACCCCATAACCGTTCGGAAAGCAATAGCAAAAAAAGTTCCCCCTTCCTAACGGGGGAATTTTTATTTAGCTTTTTTAAGATTTCTTTTTAACCATTCTACCGCTTTTTTTTACATAGTATTCACTGTCCGTTTCCAATGCATTTATCAGCGGAATAACTTGATGATGCATATTTTTATCCCTTGTATACCACTCAACCAATACCAATGACAATCTTCTTTCCCCAAAATTATTGGAGCTGTTATAATAATTCGCCAATTCAAAAATGATGGGTTGACGCGATTTTAACATTGGTTTTAATCCCTGCATACCCATGGCATCACAGATGGCCCAGTTGTCAATACCGGGAGCAAAATGTTTTATCAAATTCATCGAACGTTCAGGATCTTTCTTTGCCATTTTTCCAAGCATTTTTACAGCCAGCATTTTTTCTTCAAAAGCTCCGGTGTTCCATAATTCTTCTACCAGATCAAAACCAGCTTCTTTAAATTCTTTTGCCAGTTCATTCAAAAAAGGAATTTTATTGCCATATACTTTTATAGATCCGGGTACAAATTTGCGGATTGATGCAGCCACTTGCTCACTTGAATTTTCTCGTAATCTTTTTTGTATTTCGATAAGTTCGCAATTATCTTTCATGGAATAAAATTAAGTTTAAACACTTTCTGAACTCATTCATTTCATACATCTTACGGATAATTCCTATTTCCTCTTTAACTTCGCCGGTATGACAATAGAAAAATTAAAAGATTTGCGGTCCCGCTTACTCGGGGTAAGGAGGTTTCTTTGACGTCGATAACCGACAAATTAAAATAGATCAGGAAAAGCAACTGACTTTGAGTCCCGGTTTTTGGGATGATAATAAAAGAGCTACTGAAATATTAAAGAACATTAAACAAAACGAATACTGGACAGGGTTATTCCAACAGGTCAATGACGATGTGGAAGACTTTGCCGTGTTGTTTGAATTCTGGAAAGAAGGAGAAGCAACCGAAGAAGAAGTTGAAACTGCATTTAAAAAATCACTCGATTCCATAGATAACCTTGAATTCAAAAGTTCATTAAATGAACCGGAGGATGAATTGCCTGCTGTAGTACAAATAAACAGTGGGGCAGGTGGCACCGAAAGCCAGGACTGGGCAGAAATCCTTTCCCGTATGTATCGTATGTATGGCGAAAAACAAGGTTGGTCTGTAACCGAATTGGATTGGCAGGATGGGGATGGAGCCGGCATTAAAAGTGCCACATTTCAGTTTGATGGTCCTTTTGCTTTTGGCTTTTTAAAAGCTGAAAGTGGGGTTCATCGCCTGGTTCGTATTTCTCCTTTTGACAGTAATGCAAGACGACATACTTCTTTTGCTTCGGTGAATGT
>JAYWCV010000241.1:0-7606 GCA_043780275.1 Chitinophagaceae bacterium | reverse complement strand
CCTATTTGCTGACCCTTAGGAATGATTTGATCATCGGGCATTAAATTAAAAGAAACGGAATAAAATTTTCCCGGTATTAAAGGTTCGCTTTTTCTTATAGAACGATAGTTTTGCGGATCGGCCCAGCCTCTTGTAATAATATTGTCTGTAATTTTTGCATTTCTTCCTTCGGTCCACGGCAAGGATACTAACCATACCGAAAGATTGGCTGCCGGTTTGCTGCTAGATAATTTAATCGTCACTTTTGAAGTGCCGGAAATGTGCAGGTCTTTGGTTAAGATGGGTGACACATACATTAACCGGTGATTGGTATTTTCTGCTTGAGCCAACATAGCACCTGTAAAAGAATAATTATCTTCTAAGGTTTCGGTAGTTTTTTGTATTGTTTTTTCAATACTTAAATATCCATTTTCGGGTGCACCAGCTTTTAAAAATAAGGTTACTGCTGTTGCATCCGGATTTGGATAATCTTTATATGCGGTTGGATTGTCTGCTTTGTCATTTTCTCTAACAATCCAGGCTTTAGCATCTTTTTCTACATCGTTTTGTATTCCAAATAAATATCGGGTAAACCACTTATTCATCATGGACAATGGCGGAGGGCCACCATGCCCGTTTTGATGATAATAAATTTGGCAAGGCAGCCCCATTGCTTTTGCAGCTTCATAAATTCTTAAACTGTGTTCCGGCATCACATTCCAATCATTAAATCCATGGCTCATCAACAAAGCTGCTTTCATCGGTTTCATATCATTTAAATAATCTCTTCCAGCCCAAAAATCATTATAGTCGCCTGTTTTTCTATCCATACCATTCTTCATTTCTTTATCTCTAACGATAGCATTGTTATAAGCTCTTTTAGATTCATCGCCACTATGAATATAATCATACAATACATCGATATCTTCTCCTAAATACCCCCCCGGAGATCTTACTAAACCATTCGATCTATAATAATGATAATAAGAAGTATTGGGTGCAATTGGAATGATCGCTTCTAATCCTTCAACACCTGTTGTTGCTGCTGCTAAAGGAATTGTTCCATTATATGAAGTACCCGTCATGCCTACTTTTCCGGTTGACCAAAATGCGTCTACTTTTTCAAAACCATCCGGTGTTGTATATCCATTAGCTCTGCCGCATAACCAATCTATAACAGCTTTTGGTGCAAGTGATTCATTATCTCCTCCAACAGTTGGAGAGCCTTGCGAAAGCCCGGTTCCGGGAGAGGATGAATGAACAACAATAAAACCTCTTGGTACCCAAGTGTTAATTTGAGAATTTGAAATAATGGGTCGCTGACCTTGTCGTTTCACTTCGGGATGTACTCTTTCTTTTTCTACAGCACCTATTTCATGTTTAATATCCCAAAAAAGTCCGGGAACATCTCCTGCTACTCCGGCAAAATAAGGACTAGACTCATAAATAATCGGGAGTTTTAATCCTTCATTTTCTGTTTGATAGGGCCTTGTAACAGCAACATGCATTCTATCTAATTTCCCATCGCCGTCAGTATCAAAACTTGTTTCAACCCAAAGATCATGTCGAATCCATTTGGTTGCTGTACTAAAAGCAGGAACAATTTGAGCCTCACCATGTAAGAATATAGGAATAGCTTTTTCTTGTGCCTGTGTTACATTGATTAAGCTAATTAAAAGTATAAGACTTAATAAACACGACTTCATTTTTTTCATTTGTTGGAAATTGTTTTAATAATTCAAGAACTTATCATAATAAAAATACCGACATTTTACATATTGATGTTATAAGATAAGCTTTTGTCTTATTTAAGATTTTATGTAAATCAGTTTTCAATGTTTTGTCCCAAGCCAAGGTTCGTGACTCACGAACCGAAAATCTATAACAGGTTAGGATAATACTTTATTAGAGTGAGCCATGAGCCTGGGCGTAGAGAGATTCAATAAAAAAAGCCGGAAAGAATCATCTCCGGTTTTTTTAAGAAGTATTATAAAAATTGAATTTAATTAAGCATCAGCGGCATTACCAGCATCAATAAATCTTCGTTATCATCCTGTTCTATTGGTTTAATAATACCGGCTTTTGTAGGCGTTGATAATTCCATTTTAATTTCAACACTATCTGAAGCAGAAAGCATTTCTACCATAAATTTTGCATTGAATGCAATGGCCATATCTTCTCCATCGTACTGGCATTTCATCCGCTCATTACCCTCGAAACTGAAATCCACATCCTGTGCAGCCAGTTGCAATTCGCTTCCGCTAATAGTCAACGCCACCTGGTTGGTACTTTTATTACTAAACACACTTACCCGGCGAAGGGCACTCTGAAAATCGGCCTTGTTTACCAGTAGCTTATATGGATTGTCGGTTGGTATTACCACTTTATAGTCGGGGAAACGGGCATCAATCAGCCGGCAACTCATCTTTGTGGTGCCATGGCTTACAAAAAGATGGTTACTGTTATAATTGATGGTAATAGAATCTTCATTATCCGGCAAAGCCGCTTTCAGTAATCCCAATGGTTTGCGGGGCACTACAAATGAATCATTATTCGGACAGCTTACATCGGTTCTTTTATACCGAACCAAACGATGTGCATCGGTTGCTACAAACTGAATTCCTTTTTGATCCAATTCAAAAAACACACCGGTCATGGCCGGACGAAGATCATCATTGCTAACCGCAAAAATAGTTTTATTGATGGCTGTTATTAATGCAGTGGCTGTCATGTCAAAAGAAGTGGTTTCATCAGCCACGGGTTCTTTCGGAAAATTATCGGGGTTCTCTCCCATTACTTTATACTTACCATTGTCGCTGGTTATTTCAACGCCAAAGTTTTTATCAATGGAAAAAGTAAGTGGCTGGTCAGGCAGGTTTTTTAACGTATCAATAAGAATCCGTGCAGGAATACAAACCTTGCCACTGTCTTTTGCATCAACCGGTAACTGAACCCGCATAACGGTTTCCAGGTCGGTGGCTACAACAGTCATTTTATCCTTATCTACTTCAAACAAAAAATCTTCGAGAATGGGTAAAACCGTATTGGTATTAATTACTCCGGCAATATGCTGTAGCTGCTTTAAGAGTGCAGAAGAAGAAACGATGAATTTCATGCGTATAAATTTGTTTTTTGATAGCTATATAATAACCCAATGTTTTTTTACAAATAACCAACAGAATTAATGTTGGACTGTAATCAGCAATGGGTTATTTCATCTTAAAAAATGTTTGAAGCGAAACTACTGATTTTTAAAGAATAGACAACTTTACAATGAAAGGAGTATTAAAAATTAAAGCTAATTTCTTTCTTTTTATGTTGATAACCCAATGAACCGGAAAAATACCGAAATTTAACCCGGTAAAACAACTGTTTTTGCATAATGAATATGGAATTCAAAAAGTACACAACGAAAGAGGAGGCATTGCAAAAACTGAAACACTTTTGTGGATACCAGGAGCGTTGCCATGCGGATGTACGTGAAAAATTATTTGAACTGAATGTGTATAAAGAGTTTCATGATGAACTGGTTTCTACCCTTATACAGGAAAATTATCTGAACGAAGAACGGTTTGCAAAAATGTATGCCGGCGGAAAATTCAGGATAAATGAATGGGGAAAAGTTAAGATTGAACAACAAATGAAACAAAAACAAATCAGTGCATATTGTATAAAAAAAGCGTTGGCCGAAATTGATGAATCGGATTATATTAAAACCTTTCAAAAACATGCCGGTAAAAAAATGGATAGTTTAAAAGGGGGCAACCAGTATGAGAGAGCATCAAAAATAAGCAGCTATCTTTTACAGAAAGGATTTGAATATTTTTTAATTCAGCAGTTTATCAAAGAAAATATAATAGGAAAAAAAGCAAAAGAATAATATGTCAGTATTAACGGTCAGCACCATTCAGTCTATCCTTCATTGGGAAAACAAAGCAGCGAACTTGGGTATGTTTGAAGAAAAAATCAAAGAGATATCTGATGAAGCCGAGCTGGTTGTTCTGCCCGAAATGTTCAGTACGGGTTTTACTATGCAACCACAAAAATTTGCGGAAAAAATGGATGGAGAAACCATGGCATGGATGAAAAGAATTGCAAGGGTTCATCAAATCATTCTCACCGGAAGCATTATCATTGAAGAAGAAGGAAAATATTATAACCGCCTTATCTGGATGTTGCCCAACGAACAATTCGGCTATTACGACAAAAGACATTTGTTTGCTTTTGCTGGAGAGGACCAGCATTACAGTGCCGGAAACAAACGATTGATTGCATCGGTGAAAGGATGGAAAATTAATTTACAAATCTGTTACGACCTTCGTTTTCCGGTATGGGCACGGCAATCGCCACAATCAGCCAGAAAAGAAAACGACATAGAACAACCCGAGTTTGATGTATTGATTTATGTAGCCAACTGGCCCGAAAGAAGAAATATTGCCTGGAAAACATTGCTGGTGGCAAGGGCCATCGAAAACCAATGTTATGTAATTGGGGTAAACAGGGTTGGTATCGACGGCAATAATATTTATCACAGTGGCGACAGTATGATTGTAGATCCGATGGGAGAAATTTTATCCTATCAGAAAGATATTGAAGACATTTCAACCATACGCTTACAAAAAGAGATGCTTCATTCAACAAGAGAAAAATTCCCTTTCTGGAAAGATGGAGATCATTTTATGATATTGAAAGATGAATAAAAAAATACGGGCAAGAATAGCCGTTATTTTTTTTCCGCAGCCCGTATCAGTTCCAGCACTTTCTGGTATTTAAAATCAATATTATTTTTTATTAATTCTACAGTTGGTTTCGATTCTATTTCGGGGAAAATACCTCTTCCGTTTTTTGGCTGATCTTTATTGATGACCAATCGAAATAAAGGCAATCTGAATTTTAATTTTGTATGGGGAAGTGTAACATCAGGAATCAGCCAGGCACTGTTGCCATACGAGCCACCACCCGTTTCTTCTCCAACCACCACTACATTATCTTGTTTCATGACAGCCTGTATAAATAAAGCGGTGGCAGAAAAAGAGTTTCCGCCGGTAATGATGTAAACCCTACCATCGAAATGATTTTTTTTCTTTGGTTTAAAAAAATGTCGTTCAAAATATCCGAAATGATAATTGCCATCGGCTTTTTTTCGGGTAGAAAAAAGCATGAACAACCAATGTGATAAATTATTTTCAATATATTTTCCCTGTTTGTTTTTTCTGGAAACTGCATATAGCGAATCGGCGATCTTAAATGTAGTATTGGATATATATTTTGTTATCGATGTGGAATTACCCACACCCCCACCGCCATTTCCCCTGACATCAATCACAAGATCAGGAATTTTTTCCTGCTTAATTTTTTTAAAAGAATAACGAAAAAATTTTTTAAGATGAAGGCCACGGGTAAACGAATTCAAATTCATTCGGGCAATTAATCCTGTTGAATCAATTTGAAGATCCCGATCGAATTTAAGTAAATTTTTCTTCCTGTTTTTCTTTGCTCTTGATGAACCCGGCGGCCTTATATTATTACGGGCCGAATCCTGGAGTGGATTATATGCCGGAACAATTATTGTCTGGGTTTGATTTAAACTATCAAGGAATTCTATTTCATAATTATCAGAAATACCGAATACGCCAGAATACATATTTCCAAAAGTTCCACGGTTGCTTAAAGCCTGGTATTTGTTTGTCAGATTATATCCATCAGAAGAAATGAAGCGGAAAAGTGAATCGACAATAAATTTTTGATCAAGCCCATTTATTTTTTTGATGATACTGCCCCGTTTTATCAAACTGTCATTTCGGTTCAGGTTTGACAACACAACCATATTTTCATCCCATATTTTTACAGCTAATGGAAATATTTTTCTTCGTAAAGTATCTGCATAGCGGCTATACCGGATGGATGATTGAACGGATGTGTGGCCACAGTTTATTTTGGAAGTAACATAACTGATAATTTTTTTAAATTCATCTTCAGTCATTGAATCACGTAGTTGTTCTTTCCCACACCGGAAATATTCATCCATAATTTCTTTATCCGTATACCAATAAAGACTGGGATGTTTTTCTTTCAATATATTTTCAAAAACCGTATAATCTTTGGTTAGTTCCTGTTTCGTAAACAAATGACCCGGCTTGTATAATCGTTTACCTGCTGAGCAACCCATCATCATCAGGGCAATACAAAACGAAAAAAAATAAGCGAAGGAACGGTTAAATAAAGTCATTAAAAAATAAGCTATTTAAGGGCATTCCATCCCTGTGCTGTCAAAGGATGTTTTTTTCCCGACTTGGTAATAATATGTGTTCCGGCTTCCGGCTCAGTTAAATAACCCACCACACTTATTTGTTCATTTAAAACAAGTTTATCATGGTCGGCCTGTTTTATGGTAAATACAAGTTGGTAATCTTCGCCACCGTTCAACGCACAAGCTGTCGGGTCTATTTTAAATTTATAAGCTGCCGCTTTCATCCGGTCGTCAATCGGAATTTTTTCTTCATAAAGCACACAACCCAATTCGCTTTGTTTACAAATATGCAATACCTCCGAACTCAGGCCGTCACTAATATCCATCATCGAAGTTGGAACCAATTCGTTTTTTTCAAAAAATTCTATAATATCTTTTCTTGCTTCGGGTTTCAATAATCGTCCAATGACAAAATCTTCTCCTTCCAAATCTGGTTGCACACCGGGATGTTCTAAATAAATTTTCTTTTCTCTTTCTAAAAATAAAAGTCCAACGTAAGCAGCACCTAAATCTCCGCTTACACAAATCAGGTCGCCTTTTTCTGCTGTACTTCTTTTTATGTATTTATCCGGCGTTACTTCGCCAATGGCCGTAATGGAAATAATAAATCCCTTTTGAGAAGTAGTAGTATCACCACCGACAAGGTCCACTCCATATTTTTCGCAGGCAGCATACACTCCTTCGTAAAATTCATCCAGTGATTCAACGGAAAACCGATTGCTGATGGCAATGCTGATCACTATTTGAGTGGGTGATGCATTCATGGCATAAATATCACTCAGGTTTACCACAACCGATTTGTAACCAAGATGCTGCAGGGGTGTATATGTAAGGTCGAAGTGAATACCTTCTACCAATAAGTCAGTAGTGATAACCGTTTGTTTACCAAAATGGTCAATAACGGCCGCATCGTCACCAACACCTAATATCGAAGAAGCATTTTGTAATTCAATGTTTTTTGTAAGATGGTCTATCAATCCAAATTCTCCCAGTGTTGATATTTCCGTACGTAGTTCGCTCATGATTTTTTCGAAATAAAAATGATTGTAAAATTTTTAATAATTCATTATAGCCGGGCTCGTTTTAAAAAAGAGCCTCTGCATAAAACGAAAATATTTTCTGTTTATGTTATAAAAGGCCAACTAAATTCAGGTATGGCTAAAGTTCATTATTCACCCATCTCAGCATTTCATCATGTATTTTTCCGTTGGTTGCTAAAACGTGTGGCTGATATGGTGAAAATTCATTCCCTTTAAAATCGGTTAACCGGCCCCCGGCTTCCTCTACAATAATAAATCCGGCGGCACTATCCCATGCCTCCAGCTTGTGCTCATAAAAACCATCAAACCGTCCGGCTGCCACCCAACAAAGATCAAT
>JAYWCV010000240.1:0-2301 GCA_043780275.1 Chitinophagaceae bacterium | reverse complement strand
AGCAATGAAAAACAGTGACCGATGGAAAAATATGAAAGAAGATGGAATTGATGAAGCTGAAATAAAAGCTTCCTTTCATAAAAAAGTTTCTATGAAAATCTTTGCCTGGAATTCCAAAAGGGAAAAAGATACGATAATGACACCTTATGATTCGATTCGCTATCACCGCCAGATGTTACAATCTTCCTTTATGGCCATGGATCCGGTTACCGGTGAAGTTAAAGCCTGGGTTGGGGGCATTAATTTTAAAACCTACAAATATGACCATGTAAATATTAAAACGAAAAGGCAGGTAGGCTCTGCTATAAAACCACTTCTATATACCCAGGCCATGGAAGAACGTGGTTTTGGGCCTGAAACCGAATGTGAAAGAGTAGCTCAATATTTTCCGGGAAATGGTTGGGTACCTGCCGGTAAAAATTGTAAAGGCGGCATGATAAACATGGCAGGAGCTCTCGCTCATTCAGACAACTGTGCTTCTGCTTATATCATGAAACAGGTAGGGCCTGCTCAGTTTGCCAATTTTATGGAAAGACTCAATATCCCCACTAAAATTGGACCATACCCTTCCAATGCCTTAGGAGCCTGTGATCTTTCCTTATTCGAAATGATGTGGGCCTATAGCATATTTGGAGGCCGGGGATTTTCTACAAAACCCTATTTCATTAATCGTATTGAAGATAGAAATGGAAATGTAATTGCCCGCTTTGATTATAGTATGAACAGGAAAGAAGCCATTAGTGAAATAACCGCATACCGGATGGCTAAAATGATGCAGGGGCCTGTTGATCGTGGAACTGCTGGCGGATTGAGAGATCGTTTAGGAGCTGCTGAAATGGGTGGAAAAACAGGCACAACCAATGACAATTCAGATGCCTGGTTTATGGGTTTTGTTCCCCAACTTGAAGCGGGTGTTTGGGTTGGATGTGATGACCGGTTCATTCGGAATGAAAGCAGTTCGTTTTTTGGAGGTTCGGCAGCAAGACCTATATGGGAATATTTTTTCAAAAAAGTATATGCTGATAAAACTTTGGGAATTGACCGGGATGCAAAATTTGTTAAACCGGCTGATCTTGATTTAGAGATTAACAGTGCTGATATTATGAATATCATTGGCGATACTCCTCCAGGAGCAGAAGGAGTTGATGTGGGTGTTGGCAATGCCAATGATTATAGTGGCTCCGGTGGTTATAACCAATATATTGGTCCCGAATCGAAAGCAGTTATAGATGAAAATGCAAAACCAAAGAAAGACACCGGAAACAAAATCCCTAAAGGAGAGAATGAGCTAAAAAAACCTGCAATTATCAATCAGGATGAAAAAGATAAAAAAAAGAAAGGGCTATTGAATAAACTTTTTAAGAAAAAAGAGAACGAATAAAATAGTTGCTGAAAAACGAAAAATGTACAGGCAACAAAAAAGAGGAAGTCTCAAAAGTCAATTTAACCGGAAAGAACACGGAGTATTTGCTAAATGTATAGAGAACACCTGTTAATAAACAGAACTTTGTACTCTTTGCGTTTTATCCATGTGTACTCTTCGGTTTAGTTTTGACAGGCTCTTTTTAAAAACCAAAACTTCAACACAAGTATCTCTCATAAAAAATAAGGAACAAAAAAGCCGCCTCACTTTATAAATGAGACGGCTTCTTTTCTATAATTTATTATTTAAGTTAATAACCCAGAATCATATTTACTCTTCTGTTTTTTCTACGACCTTCTGTTGTATTGTTATCAGCAACTGGCTTTTCCTCTCCAAATCCTTTCGAAGTCAATCGACCTTCCTCAATACCTTTTTCAATTAAATATGCTTTTACTGATGCAGCTCTTTCATTAGATAATTGAAGATTAAATTCAGCATCTCCTACATTATCCGCATACCCTTCGATACTCAGTTTCGAACTTTTTTCTGTGTTTAATACCTTTACCACGTCATTTAATGGCCCAAAAGAAGCTTTCAAAAGTTTTGCACTTCCGGTTTCAAACAAAACCATTGTTGCAGAATATTCAACTTTCTTTACAGTCTCTTTTGCAACTTCAGGACAACCATTATTGGCAGCTATACCAGGTACTGTTGGGCATTTATCTTCTTCATCATTGATACCATCCTTATCGGTATCCGGAACCGGGCAACCCTGATAACGGGCAACACCTGCTACAGTAGGGCATTTATCTTCCTCATCATTGATAGCATCTTTATCAGTATCCGGAATCGGACATCCCTGATATTTAGCTAAACCTGCAACAGTTGGGCATTTGTCTTCCTCATCATTTATGCCATCTTTATCAGAATCGGGGATC
>JAYWCV010000239.1:0-6335 GCA_043780275.1 Chitinophagaceae bacterium | reverse complement strand
TGTTTCCAACCGGATCATTATTGATAATGGAAACCATTTTTTCTTTTCCTGTTTTCAAAGACCGCATATAAAAATATTCATTGGTTACAATACCAATCTGCCGCAGATCGGGGTTGATGATGAACGCATTATTATACAAACTGGTCTGGTCTTTATAGATATTGGTATCCAGTAAATTTCTTCCTAAAGAATTATTATGATGTGCCATACCACTGATGCCGGCAATAGTTGGCATCACATCTATCTGCGAACAGATATTGGTTCTTAATGCTGGTTTTAAAATTTCCGGCGCATAAAATAAAAGTGGCACATGTTCGGTGCTTAAAGGCTGATCTTCGGACCATGCTTTTGGAAACATATTACCTGCATCGCCGGTAATGCCATGATCGCCGACAAATGCAAAAACCGTATTTTTAAAATAAGCTTCTTTTTTTGCGGCTTCTATAAATTGCTGAATACAAAAATCGGTATAGCGGAAAGCATTCAGTTCTTCATTGCTTTCAAAACCATATTTTTTTAAGCTATCCAATGAATAGTAAACTTTTTTAAATTTATCCAGGTCCACAGCCGGAATAGTATATGGCCGGTGGTTATCGGCTGTTTGAATGACAGCGAAAAATGGTTTTTTCTGTTCGCTGAATTTTTTATTGGCTGTCTGAAAAAGGTCATTATCGCTGATGCCCCAAACATCCACCCTTTTGGCATCCATATTTTCTTCTTCATAAATTTTTATACCATCAATATTGTTAGCAAGTATACCCCGGATATTTGCCCAGCTGGTACTGCCTCCAATAAAATACATTTTATCGTACCCATTGAATTCGTTGGCCATAATGTGCTGGTTAACCATCGCCGGATTTCGGCTGGCGGTCCGGGCAATTTCAATATCGGGTAAGCCGGTGAGTGTAGCCCATACCCCTCTTGCTGTTCCGAAGGTTGGCGTAAAACAACGGTTGAAGAAAATTCCGCTGTCGCATAGCTGTTTAAAATAGGGTGAGGCATTCAATGGATTTCCCCACATGGAACTTTTATAGCTGCTGAAACTTTCTACTATTACAATCACCACATTGGGGGTGGAAACAATTTCCTTTTTTGCTTCGATGATCCGCTCAAAATTCAATGTTTCCAAATCAGGATTTGTAATTTGTAAATGAGAAGCCATCAACGGATAATACTCCTTCACTTTTTTGATATCGAATGTTGATTTGCGGAATGTAAGCGTACTGAAAAAAGATTGATAGGGATTGAACGCTGTATTCGCTTTGAATTCGTTGCCTAATGAAAAAGCATCACTCCAGCGCAGAGGATATTGGCCAACCCGGCCAAAAATCAATACTGCAAACAATAATGCAAAACCGGAAACCGCAATAATCCGGTTTGATTTTTGGGGTGAATCAATAGTTAAAGATGCTTTTTGAAATAGTTTTTTCAGCATCCACATAAATACAAATACAACAACTATCAAAGCTAGAATGATTCGGATGACCGGGTAGGTTTGCCAAACCATTCCCAATGATGTTTTGCCTTCTTCCAGATAATTAAGAATACTGGCATTTAACCGATTGGATAAATATGCATAGTGTGCAAAATCGAGTGCATAGACAAAGGCGGTCGTCAACATAAAAAATTCCAACACAAAAAACATGATTTTTTTTGATGTATTAGAATTAAATGGATTTAGTTTTTTAAAACTGCCAATAATCAGTAATACAAAAAGTACGATGCCAATAATTCTCAGATCGTACCGAAGTCCCATCAAAAAAGCAGTGTCCATTTCTGACCAGGAAAGTTGATCAGGTTTATTCACATACACAAAGACTATCCGGGCAATGGTCATTAAAGAAATAATGAACAGCCCGACAGATAAAAGCCATCTTAGTAAACGTGAATGAATATATTTTTTCATGAAGAGTGAATGATTTTAAAAAAATGAACCCAATTTGTAAATATAGGAAAGCTTAATACTGCAGCCTCACACATAAGATTAGCAAATCGCCAAAATTATGCAATATTTTTACAGCTTAGTATAAACTCTCAATCCATCGCATGACGATACTCGAAAAATTACTGGAACTGGATAAGAAACTTTTTATCCTCATCAATAATGACCTGACCTCGGATTTTTTGAATACCGTTTTACCGTTTACTCGGAATGCTATTTTCTGGATTCCCCTGTATTTCTTTTTGCTGATTTTTATTTTAATCAATTTCAAAAAAAGCGGATTATTCTGGATTTTAGCAGCAATAGCAACGGCTGCTGCCACGGATATTGTAAGCAGTCATATTATTAAAGAAAATATTATGCGTCTCAGGCCCTGCCAGGATCCGGCAATGGCCAACCAGGTGAATTTTTTATTAAACTATTGTCCGCAAAGCTCCAGTTTTACTTCATCGCATGCTACCAGTCATTTTGGTTTTGCCGCTTTTGTTTTTTTTACTTTGCGGCGTTTTTTTGGCAAATGGTTATCCTTCTTTTTTTTATGGGCCGGCATTATTTCTTATGCACAGATTTATGTAGGGGTGCACTATCCGCTCGATATTTTTTGCGGAGCAATTATTGGATCAACTATCGGTTTTATTGCCGCCAAAATATTTAACCGCCATTTCGAATTGAATGTACTTAATCCATAATTTTTGCGCTTTAACTTTGCCAGACCATGTTGAAAAAAATTGTCATCATCGGACCTGAATCTACCGGGAAAAGTACTTTATGTATTCAACTTGCAAAGCATTATCAAAGCAGCTGGGTTCCGGAATATGCAAGAGAATTTCTATTAGAAAATGGAACCAATTATTCATTCGATAATTTATTAACTATTGCCAAAGGACAAATTGTATTAGAGGAAAAATATTTTTCAGAATTGAATGAATCAAAAAATTCGGTCCCTTTATTTATTGATACTGATATGTACGTGATGAAGGTTTGGTGTGAATTTGTTTTTGGTAAATGTCATCCGTTTATTCTGGAACAAATTGTTGAACGAAAATACGACCTCTACCTTCTTTGCAAAACTGATCTACCCTGGACCAATGACGAACTGCGGGAATATCCCGATTTGGAAACAAGAGATAAATTATATAAAATATATCTGGACATGATGATCAATCAAGATGTTCCATGGGTTGAAATAAGTGGCACAGATGAAGAACGAACACAAAAAGCCATACGGGCCATTGATTCTTTTTCTTTATAAGTCTGCCAATCACTATTTTCGAAAAAATGAAATCTTTCGTTCAAAAATATCATCGGCTTTTATTTTACAGTACCTGGTTTTTATCGGGCCTGTATCTTTCCTATGTTACAGAATTATGGGATGATGAAGCCTATTACTGGCTTTATGCCAAATTTTTGGATTGGGGATATTTCGATCACCCACCCATGATTGCGGTGGCAGTTAAAGCCGGTTATTTTATTTTTCAAAATGAATTGGGTGTACGATTGGTTCCCTTACTCATGAACGTGGGTACGCTTTTTATCATTGAAAAATTATTGAAGAAAAAAGATCCGGTTGTTTTTTATGCCATTGGCTTTTCATTAGGGGCATTACAGGTTGCGGGTTTCTTAGCTGTGCCCGATACGCCGCTTTTATTTTTCACTGCACTGTTTTTTTATTGCTATAAAATATTTCTAGAAAAAGAATCTTTGCTGAACACGGTCTGGCTGGGCATTGTAGCATCCTTATTACTGTACAGTAAATATCACGGGGTGCTGGTTGTGTTTTTTACGCTATTATCAAACCCAAAATTATTCATCCGTTACAAAACTTATATCGCCGGACTGATAGCCACCATTTGTTTTGCCCCGCATTTGTACTGGCAATGGCAACACGACTGGGTGAGTTTCCGCTATCATTTAACCGAAAATAATTTCGACCCTTATCAAATTTCTTTTACCATCGATTATATTGTTGGTCAATTATTGCTGGTTGGCCCTATCGCCGGTTTTATTTTATTACCCGCTGCATTTTTGTATAAAAGCAAAGACAAATTAGAAAAAGCCCTGCAGTACAGCATGTACGGATTCTACGGATTTTTTTTACTGAGTTCATTCAAAGGTTGGGTAGAAGCTAACTGGACAGCCCCGGTACTGATTGCATTTGTTGTATTAAGTCACAACTATCTTTTAGACAGCGTTAAGTGGAGAAAAGTTCTGTACTATACTTTACCGTTTTCTGTCATACTTTTTATTGTAGCCAGATTTTTTATGGTGGTTGATATACTTCCACAAAAAGAATTGAAAAAACGTTTTCATGCATGGAAGAATTGGCCTGAACAATTGAAAGAAAAAACCAAAAACAGTAATATTGTTTTTCTGAACTCTTATCAGTTCGCATCCAAATACTGGTTTTATACCGGGCAGCCATCCTATTCGATGAATGATATAAACCGCAGACAGAATAATTTCAATTTCTGGCCCATCGAAGATTCATTAATTGGCAAACCGGCTTATGTTGTTGGTATTAATGAACTGCTGGGAGCTACCGATTCGCTACGTGCTGAAATTGAGTTGTTGAAATTCAGATACGAACCGGTATTTCTTTCCTATGCTAAAATAGAAATCAAACCTTCTTCTTATCAATTGACATGCCGTTCAGCAGAAAAATTATCGCTTTTTATTTCTGCAGATATTCCTTCGCATTACCTGAACGTTTTATCCGAAAACCCGGATGCGGATGCGGAAATAATTCTTTCCGTATCACAAAAAAATAATTGGATTAAAAATATTTCAACCACTACTACACTAAGACAATTATTGGCTGGAAAAAATCTTTTATTAACAGCAACCCATGGTTTACCTGCCGGGATCTACAATGTCTATATCGGATTTATTTTCGATAAAGGATTCACTAACAGGAACAGCCTAAAAATTACATTGACCATTTTGTAATTTATTTATCCCGTCTATTTTTTCTTCGAATAAATAATTTGTTGAATATCCGGATCTGTTTCAAGATTATACATCTGAGAAACGATTCTGCGGCTTCTGGCATTTACAAATGCTGAAGCAGGTTTTACAGCATATTTTTTGGGGTTGGGTAAACAGGCGGCAATTAAAGAAGCTTCCTGTCTCGAAAGATTTTGAGCAGACTTATTAAAATACTGTCGGGAAGCAGCTTCAATACCAAAAATACCCGGACCCATTTCAATCACATTCAGATATACATCAAGAATCCGCTTCTTTCCCCATATTTTTTCAATCATGAAGGTGAAATAAACTTCCAGTCCTTTGCGAAACCAGCTGCGGCCCTGCCACAGAAAAACATTTTTGGCTGTTTGTTGCGAAATAGTGGAAGCACCCCGTACCCTGCCGGGTTTTCGTTCATTGTATTTTTGAGCTTTTTCAATACTCTTCCAGTCAAATCCGTTATGATCGGGAAATGCCTGGTCTTCGGATGCAATAACAGCAAGTTTGGCCCGATAAGAAATTTTATGGGCATTTACATAATCCCTTTTCAACCCATAGCCCGAAAATAAATTAGTTATTTGTGTAATGGTCACAGGTGGATTGACCCACTTCAAAATAATTATGTATCCAAATTGGGCAATAAAAAGAATCAGTATCCATTTTTTTATTGCTCTCCAAACCCCGGGAATCAGTCCTTTTGTTTTCATATGTGTTGCAAAATACTTAATTCAGTTTATCAACATAAAAAATCAGTCCCCAAATCAGTGCAACACCAAAACCAACCAGCATCAATCCGCTGAGGCGGTTTATCAATAAAATATTATGCAGTGTCAATTTTTTTCTGATTTTTCCGGCCAGCATTACCTTGGCAATATCCGAAGCAAATACCATTGCAAGACAGATAATAAAAATAACAATCCGTTGATTGATGCTGTTTGCTACAAACGCAGTGGAAGCGGTAATCCAGAAAAGAAAGATGGCCGGGTTTAAGGTATTCATTAAAAAACCCGACAGGAATATTTTTATATAATCCCGTTTACGGAATTTCATGATGCTTTGCTTTCCTTCTTCATTAACATGCACTTTTTTAAAAAAAATAAAATAGATGCCCAATGCAATCAGAAACAGGCTGCCGGCAATACCAATCTCTTTTTTAAATTCGCTGATGCTACTGAATAATTCGGTAAACACATTACTGACCAGCACCAGCATGATATCGCTGAATGCAACACCAATAATAAAAGCCATGCCACCCTTATGCCCGTTGTTCAGGCTTTGTTTTATTACCGAAAACATGACCGGGCCCACCGATATGCTCAGTAATAAACCAAGGGTTATTCCTTTTATAAAAGCTTCAATCATTCTTAGTTTTTAAATACCTGTTGGTTGCAATAAATGCCTGAAATTACAACTTGAATTCAGAATAAGC
>JAYWCV010000238.1:0-2280 GCA_043780275.1 Chitinophagaceae bacterium | reverse complement strand
TCCAGAAAGGGATATCCTGATTAAGATCTGATGTATCTTTTTTAAGATCTTCTATTAAAGATTCAGCAAATTTTATTTCCCTTCCATTTTCAATCACATGTTCCAACTGGTACTCTGCCAGAAAACCGCAGAACACAGCGAGAAATAACATGAGAAATTGAAAAATATATTCCTTCCATTTTTTTGTTTCGTGTACGTGACCGTGATGATGAACTTCCATGTCTTTTATGTTTGATTTAGAATGTATGATGTCTGATGTTTCGCTTTCGTGTATGGCAGTTTTTTCCGGAAGAATGATTCCGCTTGAAGGCGGGGTTTTGCTTTGTTCAACTTCCGGAATATTTTCTGCCGGTTGGTCTGGTTCTGTATTTTTATTTTCTTCCATAATTTATTTAAGCTGATATTTGCTTTTTAAATAAGCCATCAATTCTTCGGCATTCTTTTTCAGGGTCTCCAATATCAATAATTTCGATCGCCGTGAACCATTCATTTGTAAGGCGTGAAAACTCATTTCTTTCATTATTCCCATATCATAAGTTCTGAGAGATGGATTATCTGTGCTTCTCAAAATTTCTCCGTTATCATTTTCCTGTCTTCTTAAAATACCCGGGTCGAGAACTTTTGCTGCAATGTTTTTAAAGTTGTCAAACTCATGATTATAGTTATCCTCCAATAATCGCAAAAGAGAAAACTGGTTATAATAATCCATTATTTTGTTCGAGGCTTCCGGGTTGCGGATCAGACGGAATCCACCGGAATATTTCAACTGGTCAAAGGTTCTGCTGTTGTTGGCAAAAGGAATGTATCTCGGCCCCATCCTTGCCACAAAATATAATTGATCGCCATTTTGTTTTGCTATTGCAGGGTTATTCAGCAAATTCATTAAGGTATCAAGACTTGCTATTCCATTTTGTTCTGATTTCGTCATAGCTACCAGAATTTTTTCATCATCCTGTAAATCTGCCACCAGAGAGTTAATAAACTGTTTTTCCCTGTCTCTTTCTATCTTATGTTCCAACTGGTACTCTGCCAGAAAACCGCAGAACACAGCGAGAAACAACATTAAAAACTCCCAGAAATAATGGGTCCATTTTTTTCGGGGGGTGTGGGTGTGGGCATGTACTTCCATGTATTAGTCTTTTTTGAAATAATTGTAAAGAAATGCAGCAATGAACAGAACGATCATGTAAATAATCATCCGGATAATCCTGTTTCTTGAATTATTCATTGGTTGGCGGGAAATTTAATGTTGAGTAGTTTGCTTTTTATACTTATAATGATGTAGTTGAATTATCCTTTAATAGCCTTACTGCTTTTTCTTTTCCTTTCACAGATAATAGTTTGTTGGGCGCCGCTTTCAGCGATAATTCAAACTGTTCCAATGCTTCCTTTGGCCGGTCATTTTCCAGCAACCATTCTCCATATAATTCAAAAGAAGGTTTGACAATAGTGGGCGGGCCATACGCATAACTGATTTTTGTTTCCATCTCCACCGCCTTTTTTAAAAACTTTTCGGTTTGAGCTTTGTCTTTTTTCATCCAACTGTTCATGGCATTTAATTCAAGCAGCATCACAGTGGCCTGTTCTATATCGAGGGAATTGGGTATTTCAGAATTAATGCTTCCACAAAGTTTGGCGCCGGTATTGGTTATTCTTTCTTCATCTACCAGTATTTCCCCGGTCAGTTTAGTGATGATAGCGTTCAATCCCTGTTCATCTTTTTTGTGGTAAAAATTCATGCCGTTGGCAAAATGATTCATGGCACGGGTTACGATGTTGAGATCATCCTGTTTTACTTCTATACTGTTTACATCATTTCCATAGGCATTTGTTTCTGCCAGGAAAGTTGATTTCTGGTAGATCATATGTTCTCTTGCCCTTCCGCTGTTCAGTTCTTTATTGAAAAAATTCATACTGTCGAGAACTTTTCTTGCCAGGTCTTGCCGGCCGTTTTGCAAATAGCCATACTGCAGCCAGTGATAAGCATGATAGTTCAAAGCATCGTTGGTCAGTTTTTTTCTATGCTTTCTTTGTTGCCCTGCATCCCAGGAAATAATATTGGAAGAAATGACTTTGTCCCACATGCCCAAAGAAAGATAAATATGTGTGGGCATATGCAGTGCATGGCCGGCAGCAGGAGCTACTACTGCATACTCATCGGCAGTTGTTAATGCCATAGCGGCATGCACCGGATCATCGTAAGCATGAATCAGGTAATGCAAAGCGCCGGGATGTTTAGGATTGTTTTTCAAAATTCCTTTGGCAATTTCTGCAGCCTGC
>JAYWCV010000237.1:0-3173 GCA_043780275.1 Chitinophagaceae bacterium | reverse complement strand
AAAATCATGGATTGGAAGTGTTGAAATTTAAAATGGTTGATTTGGTTTTAGCCGGCAAAATAGAAACGGAAAACACCGTGATCACCAATGCCCGGCATTTTCATGCCATGAAAGAAGTGGAGAAATCTTTGGTTGAGATTAAAGAAGGACTGGATAATAAAATTCCCGGCGACCTGATGGCTCTCGATATCCGTCGCTGCTTATACTACCTCGGCGAAATCACCGGTGAGATCACAAATGAGGACCAATTGGATTATATTTTCTCGAAGTTCTGTATCGGCAAATAGGCCACTTATTCAGCTTGTTTTCATCTTATCTTTTCAATATACATTGGGTGTACTCATAGAAAAATTTCGTCTTTGCACTAACCAATTATAGATTAGCCAGGAGAATGACAAGGAATAAAATACTGTTTGAGGTCCGGCAATTATTTTTTGAAGATGGGATTGCCAATGTATGGCTTCAACAAATTGCTGATAAAACAGGGATCAGTGCAGGCAATCTGGCATATCATTACAATACCAAAGAAACTATTGTAGCGGCAGTGTATGAAGAAGTATTTTATGATCTCTCACAAATGCTTAAAGGTCCCCTCAAACAGACTGGCCTTTCTGATTTCGATAATCTTTTTGATGCCATTTATCAATTTATTACCACTCAACGTTTTTGTTTTAATAATGTATAGGAAATTTCCCGGATTTATCAAGCTATAGAAACGAAATGGGAAAATTTAATAGGTAAAATATTATTGCAAACTCAAAAACGGATTCACTTTCATGTTAAGCGTAATGTACTAAAACCCGAACCATATAAAGGAGCCTATAACCATTTAGCACAACACCTTATTATAAACTTTCACTTTTGGATACCCCAGCAAATAATAAAAGGTAAGCCTGCAACTAAAAATTTATTTAAAAGCTCCTCCTGGAGCCTACTTTATCCCTATTTAACTTCTAAAGGGCTAAAAGAACATAAAGATATTATCCTGAAATAATAGTTGCTTTTTTATTTTACACAGGTCGCATAAAAAATAATTTAGAAAATATCTCCTAATTAGAAAGTTTATTCTAAATTAGTGACAAATTGTCTTTTTATAATTTGGGTTGCCGGATATAGTTTACAGGATTTTCAATTTCTGCAATAAAATTTTATTAAAAGGCATACTTCCTATCCTTATACAAAACTGCTTCCGCCCTGCTTGCTTTTTATTTTTAAACCCAAAACTGATTGTTATGAATCAACAAAAAAATCTTACAGGATTTATTTTGATATTGCTTTTGCTTACAAGTGCTGTATCCTTTAGCCAGAATAAAATAAACGGCACAGTTAAAGATGAAAACGGAAATACACTTAATGGAGCAACCCTACAAATTAAAGGAATTTCATCCAGCACCATTGCAGATGCTAAAGGAAGGTTTACACTGAGCAACGAACAAAAACTTCCCTGGATAATTATTGTTAGCCATGCAAGTTATTTAAGTAAAGAGTTTACTGTTTCAAAACAGGGAGTTCATAATTTTAGTTTAACTGAATTTGTTTCATTAGGTGCTGTTACCATTGTAGGTACCCGTGGAAAACCACGAACAGATGTGAACCGGCCTGTTCCGGTAGATATCATCTCATCGAAGGAATTGCAAAATACCGGACAGATAGAACTGGGGCAACAACTTCAGTTTGCTTCGCCATCCTATAATTCTGCCAAGTATGGCATTAACGGCTCATTAGTATATGCTGATTATGCAACTCTCCGTGGTCTTGGGCCCGACCAGTTGCTGGTATTAGTTAATGGTAAACGCCGTCATCAGTTTTCCATTCCTCATATCGGGTTTTCTATTTCAAGGGGAATGGTGGTTACTGATATGAATACTATTCCATTCCTTGCAATTGAACGAAGTGAAATTTTGCGTGATGGCGCCGCTTCGCAATATGGTTCTGATGCTATTGCAGGTATTGTGAATTTAAGATTAAAGGAAACAGTTGGACAGGGCGTAGTGAGAACACAGATTGGAACAACAAAGGAAGGAGGTGGAACTAACTTTCTCACAGCAATCAACTACGGTTTTAAATTAGGCAAAGAAAAAAGTTTTTTGAATTTCACACTCAATTATCAGAAACTCGGCGAAACCAATCGTTCCGGCCCCTACACCGGCGCCATCTATTCTTCTACTAAACGAATAGATGATAGTATCCGTGCTGCAAGAGGCGTTTATCCGGCTACGGCTCCATTCCGGATTGGAATTTTTGGCGCCAGCGAAGTAAAGTCTCCACAGTTTTTTATAAATGCCGGTTATCCGGTTAATGATAAATGGGCATTGTATAGTTTTGGTGGGTATTCATACAAAAAAGCATTGGGCTATGGTTTTTTCAGAAATGCCATCCCTTCAAATGCCAACTCCAATACAGCATTGTTTCCTGATGGATATGTACCGGCATTTCCTGCCGAAAGCAAAGATTACTCCGCCGTATTTGGCCTAACCCGTACGGTATTGAAAGGCTGGAATATGGACTTCAGCACAGGCTATGGAAGAAATGCTGTTGACAGGTTTGCCGGTAATACCAGCAATGCCTCGATGGGTGCCGCTTCACCCACTGAATTTTATGTGGGGTTCAGTTCTTTCAGCCAGAGTACCACGGAAGCCAATTTATCAAAAAGCTATGAGGGACTATGGACGATGAAAGCATTGAATCTTGCATTTGGCAGCCAGTTCAGGGTTGATAAATATGTGTTGAAAAGGGGCGATGAAGCTTCATATCAAATAGGACCGCTGGCAGCTTCGCAAAATAAAACCCCCGGCGTGCAGGGTATTGCAGGCACTTCTCCTCAGGATGAAGCGAATGAATCACGAACTAATTTTGGTATATATGCAGATGCGGAAGCTGATATAACTGAAAGATTTTTGGTTGCAATGGCTTTACGGTTTGAAAACTACACTGATTTTGGCGGGAACTTTTCCGGTAAATTGGCCTCACGTTTCAATATCACAAAAAATATTGCCATCAGGGGTTCCGTCAATAAAGGATTCAGGGCGCCCAGTTTGCAGCAAACATTTAACAGCGCCACTGCTACCCTGGTGCAGCTACCGTTTGGACACAAATATATTACTTTGCAATATGGAATTATTAAGTCATAAAACAAATTACAAAGGTCTCTTCCCAGATAAGCGACTTGAGAA
>JAYWCV010000236.1:0-7032 GCA_043780275.1 Chitinophagaceae bacterium | reverse complement strand
ATGCGAAACCGGAAAATTAGTGCCATACAAATTCTGCATATCCTCTGATTCCAGTCCACCGGTATTGGTAAAAACATAGGCGCCATCAGTAAACAGAAGAGGGAACCATGGCTCAAAATGTGTTAAAGCCAGCGGTTTCACTTCGGGATGTTTATACAGGTAATAATTGATGCCATCTGCAAATGCATGAAGCAATTTCTTTAACCAAGCAGGAGCTTTATGATAATCTGCAATGGCAGCAGATGTGTCATAAATGATTTTCATCTGCAGATCCTGGTATAAATAAGCTTCGCCTTCCAGTTCAGCCATTCTTCCCAGAATTTGCAGGTAATTTCTTTCCACCCTTTCAAAGCTTTCTTCACATTGGGCATACATCAACCCGAATACAGCATCAGCATCTGTTTTGCCATAAATGTGAGGAATACCCCAGCGGTCTCTTATGATAGTTACTCTTTGTGCCAGTTCTTCATACCGTTTGTTCTCTTCAGTTTTATTTAAAGATGAACAAGCAACAATAAGGGTTAAAAATATAAGAAGAATTGGTTTCATGATCAGTAACCGTATTTCTCTGACAAGATAAGTATTCCTGTTTACTAAATTTCTATCATAAATATTCGGATGAATGCTACAAAACATATTAAAATTTTTTAATTAATCTGAACTCCTTATTTTAACAGTAAATTTCCCTGCATCACGAAACCAAAACCTTCGACCAATGATATCAACTACTCCTGTCGGTGAACAGCAAGCTGCTGCTGATCTTTCTATCAATCCAGATTCATTTAATAACCGCATTCATTCTCTTGATGTATTAAGAGGAATAGCCGTTCTCGGTGCTTTAATTGTAAGCATTTGGGTGTTTGGTGGCTTTAGTAGCCAACAACAAAACCAGTTGTTACTTCAGTCAAAGGGTTGGAACTACCGGCTATTTGGCGCAATCGAATTATTTTTTGACGGGAAGATGAGAGCATTGATTGCTTTGGTTTTTGGCGCAGCTATGATGTTATTCCTGACGAAAAAAAGGGAAGCAGGTAGTACAACGACAGCTGATGTTTTCATTAAGCGACAACTATGGTTGATCTTATTAGGTTTGGTTAATGCAGTACTTCTTTTATGGACGCAGGATATACTTTTTCATTTGGGCGTAATGGGCATTCTTCTTTTTCCGTTTGTACGGCTTTCTCATCGTGGTTTATTCATTGCAACTATACTGACCACTTTTATCTATTGTGGAAAAAATTACTGGAATTATGCGGATGATAAAAAAATGTATACTAAATATCTTGCTGTAACTGCTCTTGAAAAAAAGTTTGAAAAAGATTCCATTGCCAAAGCACAAAAAGGCATAGTGGCTAAAAAGGATACTTTAACGAAGCTACAAAAACAAGATACAAGTGCCTGGACAGGAAGACTGGCAGCAATGAAAGTGGATGTAAAAAAAGATCATGCAAATATTAAAGCCATGCGAAGTGTTGATTACGGAAAAACATGGAATCATCTGCTGCCCACAATACAATCCAGAGAGGCACAATGGACTTACCAAATTGGCATTTGGGATTTTGCCGGCATGATCTTTTTAGGAATGCTGCTTTTTAAAATCGGGTTTTTCAGCCATCAATTCTCCCGCAACGGATATTTGCTATTGGGAATTGCCTGTTTAACCGGTGGATTGCTTTTGGGATGGTACAGGCTGCACTTTCATCAAATCACATTGCATGATTATGTGAAATATATCAACCATCATACACTGCCTCATACTTTCTTTTTTCCTATTGAAAGAGCCGTTATGGCACTTGGCTATGCAAGCCTTGTTATGCTGTTTTTATCTATTGGTTTCTTAAATCGTATTTGGAGTGCTTTTGCCAGTGTAGGCAAATTAGCACTAACCAATTATTTTATTCAAACCATCCTCTGCACGATATTTTTTTATGGTTATGGCATGGGATATTTTGGAAGATTGAACCAGTGGCAACTTTATATGTTTGCTGCAGAAGTTATTATGCTGCAGGTAGTATTTAGTGTGATCTGGGTGCGACACTTTAATTACGGACCGGTTGAATGGCTGCTTCGCCGTATTAGTTATGGTAAGAGGCTACCGGATAAATTCCAAAAATCGTCAATCACCGAACCTGCTATTCCAGTATAGTCTTCATTAGTTAAACCTTTTCAAAATATTTATATGGATCTCAATACAACCAATCAAATAGTAACAACAGGACCTGTAGCCGCTGCGGAAAGAATTAAAACCATTGATATAGTACGCGGTGTTGCGTTGCTCGGCATATTGCTGATGAATATTCCCGGTTTTGGTATTGATTGGGGCAGTATGTATCCTGTCAGGCGGGGGCTACATGATACGGCTGATTTCCGTACGCTGCAGGTAATCTCTGTATTTTTTGAAGGTACCATGAGGGGTTTATTCTCCATGCTGTTTGGGGCAGGAGTTATTTTGTTTACCATGAATAAAAAAGAAATATCGGGTGGGGTTACTGTGGCAGAATTATATTATCGAAGGTTATTATTACTGGTTTTATTTGGAGTGATCAATGCGTATGTTTTGTTATGGCCGGGAGATATTCTCTTTTTTTATGGATTAGCCGGCATGGTGCTTTATCCTTTCCGGAAGACAGCAGTAAAATGGTTGATTCTTCTGAGCATTGTATGTATTGGTATAGGTCTGTTCAAAGGACAGCTCTGGTACAATGAGACAAGGGAACAAAGAGCTACTTACCTTGAAGCAGTAAAATCAGAAAAAGAAGGTAAAAAATTAACTGCCGAACAGCAACAAGCCAGAACTGCGTGGCTGGAAAGAGAGAACTGGAGGCCAGATGCTGAAAGAAGTGCCAGAAACGTTCAAAAAATGCATTCCGGTTACGGAACTATTTTCAATTACTTCATCCCAAACAATTCTGGTAGTGAGGCCTGGGGAATTTATCATGGTATATGGGATTCGCTCTGCATGATGTTTTTAGGAATGGCTTTATTCAGCCTGGCTTTTTTCTCCAATAAACTTTCCACTTCTACTTATACGATGGGCTTATTAATTGGATATGGTATCGGTATTCCGATTGGTTGGATGATGTTTTCTAAGGAACAGAGTAGTTTGTTAAATATAGGTGCTTATGTTGATGCATATCGTGTTCCCTTTTGGGCACTTTATGATTTAAAACGAGTATTTCTTTGTCTTGGTCACGCCAGCCTGGTAATACTGATATTTCGTAGCAGGATTGTTCCCTGGCTGATGAAAGGTTTAGCCAATGTGGGCCAAATGGCTTTTACCAATTATTTAATGCAAAGTATCATCTGCACATTATTCTTTTATGGATATGGATTGGGTTATTACAACCAACTTAAGTACCACCAGTTGTATTTTGTTGTGGGTGCTGTTTGGATTTTTCAGATTATATTTTCTGCTATCTGGTTACGTTTCTATCGGTTCGGCCCGTTTGAGTGGCTGTGGCGGTCAGCAACATATTGGAAAAGACAACCCTTTATGAAGAGTTGAGGTGGCAGTAGGTTAATTTCAGATTAGTGATTACCTCAACTCCTCCACTTTCACTCTTGTTGGTGTATCTTTTCCTGCAACAATAGTTTTTGAACTAAGTGCTATGGATTTAATGATCATGGTCATGTTTTTCATATCGAGTGTTTCTATTTCATCGCTAGGTTCATGGTAATTTGGCTCGTTATCCATTTTGGAGGTAGAAATAGTATGTGCAGGTACTCCTAACCTGGCAAGGGTTGCATTATCCGAACGATAAAAAAGTTGTTGTTGCGGATAAGGATCGGGGTGAAATTTAAATACTGATCCTTCCAGGTTTTTCTCCAAAATGGCACCCATATCGGTCTTTTCATAACCGGTGATATAAGCCGAATTCTTACCCCACTTAGAATCTGTACCAATCATTTCTATATTAAACATGGCCACTACTTTTCTGGGATCTAATTGTGTAGAAAAATATTGAGATCCGAATCCACCAACTTCTTCGGCTGTAAATGCCACAAAAAGAATGGTTCGCTCATTATTTCCCAATGTCTTAAAATATTTTGAAAGCATCAACATGGCCGTAATTCCCGCTGCATCATCATTGGCTCCATTATAAATAGAATCTCCATCTACCGGTTTACCAATACCGATATGATCATAATGCCCGGAAAAAATTACAAACTCATCTTTTTTTGTTTTTCCCGGCAATACAGCAACCACATTTGATAATTTTTGTTCGGTGATTTCCTGGTTGAATTCAATCTGAAATTTTTTCGAAACAGTTGATCCCAAAATAAAAATAATGGTCACATCGGTTTTAAAAATATTTCTTTTCAAAAATGACAAACGGGAAAAATTAGCTGCAAAACTTGTATCAACAAATACCAGTAAATTATTTTTTGAGGTGCCGAATGCTTGAGCTGAATTGAAAAAATTGTCTGAAGCTTTTATTTGTTTAATTTCAAACCCAGAGTTTTCATTTATGTTCGACGATTTCTGGCAGGATACAATCATCAGGTTTTTTGCATCGGCAACAACTCCATCCATTTGGGCAGAAGCATCAATTGTTTTCGGTTTTACCATCACAAATTCCTGTAAATAGGATTGACTGTTGTTAAACGTTTGCAAGCCTTCTTTTTTAAATTCGGCAGCAATAAAATTGGCAGCTATTTCAATTTCAGGTGAAAATGTTTTCCGGCCTTTCATTTCATCCGAAGCAAGTGTTGTAATTATTCTATCAACCTCTTTTTGATTAATGATGGCATCTATATGCTGACCAAAAACAAAAAAGGTTATTGCATTCAACAACCCTGTTAAAAATATTTTCTTCATTTGAAATTTGATTTTTTAATAGTTCGATATTAATTTAGGACAATTGGCAATAAGCAATTGGCAATCTAAAGAAAACGTTGCCAATTGCTTATTGCTAATTACTTACAAGCTCATCATTTCTTTAAACTTCACGGTTTGCCTGCGGCTGACTTCTATTTTGTCCCCCCCTCTTAATTCCACCAATAAACCGCCATTAAAATACGGTTCTATTTTTTCTACCCAGCGAAGATTGATAATATGCTTACGGTTCGCCCGGAAAAAAACTTTTTCATCCAGTCGTTCTTCCAGTGAATTGAGTGATTTTAAAATCAGTGGCTTATTGCTGCCAAAAAATACTTTGGCATAATTACCCACACTTTCAAACAACCTGATTTCATTCAGTTTTACAAACCAGCACCGTTCACCATCTTTTACAAATACCTGGTCGGTTTCCGTTAAAATATCTGTATTGATCCGCTCCACATGATGCACATCGTCCTTGCCATCCAATAAATGCAACTTAATAATAGCATCAGCCAGTCTTTTGGGTTCAATCGGCTTCAGCAAATAATCTAATGCATTTACTTCAAATGCTTTTAAAGCAAACTCGTCATATGCTGTAGTAAAAATTACAACCGGTGCTTTTTCCAACTCGGTCAACATTTCAAACCCGGTTTTTCCAGGCATCTGTATATCCAAAAAAATCAATTCGGGTTTTAGTGTGGTAATCTTGGCAATACCATCCGAGGCATTATTGGCTTCGCCGACAACTTCAATTTCAGGAAATTCAAGTAACATTTTTTTCAACTCAGACCTTGCCAATCTTTCATCATCGATGATTAATGCTCTTATCATAACAGTTATTTTATTTCTATTGGGATTAACAATTTTGCTTCTACGATATTTGAGTCTACTTGTCTCAATTCAAACGTTGCTTTATGGCCGAAAAGAAGTGCAAGGCGGCTTTCGGTACTTGCAATACCGAATCCATCTTCATTATACTTGCCATTTAAATTGCCGGTATTTGTAACAGTCAACTCGTGAAAATTATCATGAAACTGAGAACTGACTTTTATTGAACCACCATTAACTTCTTTACTGATTCCATGTTTGATCGCATTTTCTGTCAACGTTTGCAACATCATTGGGGGCACTTCAAGATCCAGTGTTTCTTCATCAATATCGAACTCAATTTTAAGCCGGTCTTCAAAACGCATATGTTCCAACGCCAGATAATCTTTTACAATATTCAACTCTTTATCAAAACTTACTGTTTCTGCATTGCCAATATTCATACTGCTTCGCAGGATATTACTCAATTCAGTCACCGCCTTCCTTGCCCTCAATGGATTTTCGTCGACTAGTGCACGGATACTATTTAATGAGTTGAAAATAAAATGTGGATTGATGTGTGCCTTAATTGTTTTTAATTCCAGCTCTTTCACCATGGACTCTAACCGGAGTGTATCCAGTTGCTGTTTCTGGCTTTTTACAACATAATGATACATGAAATAAATCAGGTTCCAAATAAACAGAAAAACGAAAAAATAAATAGTCACACTCAGTATTAATAAAATCTTATTATCCAAAATTTCTCTCTGGCTTTTATTTAACATATCCAATCTTTTCAACAATTCGATATCAACTATGGAAGCAAGGAATGCAAAAAAAAGTGTGATAATCAAAAGCTGGAAAAATTGTTTATCCAGGGCTTTTTGTAAAATATTTAACCGAATAATTACATAACGCATCAAATGAGTAAAAACTAAACCATTTAATAGAAATACAGCAAGCCGTATAAAAAACAATCTCCTGGATTCTGAATCATTCAGCCGATCGAAAGAAAAAGCAAAAAATATATTTACAATGGTGAATGTACCCCATCCTAAAATCTGAAAAACCCAGTATCGTGAAAGTTTTAATTTCATGTGTTCGTATTGTTTTATTTTTAGTCACATGTTATTCGCCAAAAAAATAATCATCCCCAATGGCATAATGCTGAATATTTTTTGTGGCTCGGTTCATACTATACAAATCTATCTATTCAATTCGAACTTTAAAGCACAATATATATCAATGGAATATACACTGTACAAAAGGCTAATTCTTATTTTGAGGTGCTATAGTAAGTGACAGGAATGTTTAGTAGATACTTTAAGTGGGTATATCATGTACCGTTCCTAAGGAACTTCATGGTAAGCTTTAAGTTTGATTGGCAACGGACTTAAGTCCGT
>JAYWCV010000235.1:0-2925 GCA_043780275.1 Chitinophagaceae bacterium | reverse complement strand
ATAATCTTTAGGTGATGTTGCAGTCCCATCCACGAATGTGTAATCTACTGACACAGCTTTTGTGGTTGATTTACTCAAATTTACATAAAACTGCATCGTAGTATTAGCAGCAGTTATCGGCTGACTAACATCCAAAACACTCACCACTGGAGGCGTCTCCTGAACGATTGGAGGTACGGCTATAGTATCACTCTTTTTGCTGCACGAGACGAAAAGAATAGTTAAAACTAAAATTGAAAGAACCGACAATATTTTTTTAGGCATCATTAAGCTTATTTATTACTTAAAAGAGGAATAAAAATGGAGGAGTAGATCCTCCTCCATTTTTTATTCAATTTCGAAGTAGCTATTTATTAAACATACTTCATCAATGCAGTTTCAATTGATTGGCTTCATTTTAATGTACCAGGCATTGCCTGTTTCTGTTCCTTGTGCCCTAAGGTACATGGCTGTAGCACTAATTGACATGATTTCATACTCCCTCTGCAAAGAACCGTACCCAATAAAGGTATTGTTACCGCCCAGGAAAATGGCGGTTTTGGTTGAAGGTGCAGAAGCGGGTATTCCGGTACTTGATGGTCCAAATGTAAAAGCTGATGTACCGCCGCCATAGCTGTAACAAGCTTCATCACCTGACCCAGGAATGCCAGGCACGGTTGAAAGTGAACCAGTTTTTGTTAATATACCATCAGGACTTGTTACCTGCAGTGTGTAAGTACCAGTTGCTGCCACCTTGGCAAAGGTGAAAGTCGCAGTGTAAAAACAATTGGCAGTAGCTACTTTTTCATTAACTCCAGCAGACCACCATTCTGGCCATGCGGAGGAATTCGACCAAGGTCCTACACCAAAATGACCTGCCACGCTTTTATCAACGACCCATGTCCTTGATGTACCGTTGGTTAAATTTGATACAATATTAGGAGCAACAGTAAAATCGCTTCTCACAGTAACATCCTTTGTCAAAGTAGAAGATGTACCACCTTTGCCATAAACAACTGCGGTAATCCTGTAGGTATTAAGTCCAAGGTTTGTGTACTTTTTAGTCACCGATCCTGTAGGCAGATAAACCAAATCCAAGGGAGTGCTTGCATCATAATCTATTTTATAAGATAGCGCATCCTTGGCAGTAATAGAAATTTTTACATCACCGGATCCGTCGCCCGATGGGCTTGCAGTCGTGGCACCCACGATGTCCGCAGTGATAACAATTCCCGAAGGAGCAGTTAGATCTCCCAAAGAATAGTTTTTGTCTGCACATCCGTAATTTATGAGAAATACCGAGCATGCAACCAAAAGGTATTTGAATGTTCTTTTCATGGTAATATTATTAATTGGTTACTCTAATGTTGTCAATATAGATAACTTCTCCGAGCCCTTTATTTGGTCTGTTATAGTTAATGTTGAACTGTTTGTATTTAGCTCCGGCAGGTATAGCAGGAACAGCTCCACCAGAAACGGTATCAAAAACTAGTTCTTCCCATTGGTTCTTAACAGTTGTTGCCACAAAAAGTGCAGTGTTTGGTGCTCCGTTTGAAGATGCTTGCAATTCTATACCAACTTTTTTACCGATCTCGGTTGCATATACCAACATTTTTATTTTGGTTCCGGCACTCAGATCCAATGCCACATCAAGTGGCTTCCAGATACCTGCCCATTCTTCTGCCCCAACCGGTTTTTCCCATTTTGCAACTTTAGCAGTGGTATTCAAACCTGTTGCGAATGGATTGGCAACGATCGAAAAGTTTACTCCACCAAAAGTTCCGCCTGCCATGTAATTTTGAGAAGCTAACTCGCAAGTATACGGCAATGCCAGAGGATCAAATATAATGATGTTGCTTGTTGTCTCGATTTTTGCGGCTCCGCCACTCAATGCCACAACTTTGACAGTGTACGCACCACCAACGGCATAGGTATGCGCCGGGGTTTTGGCACCGATTGCCAGGGCAGTTGGACTTTCATTTGTCGCATCCCCGAAATAAACCTGGAAAGATGCAGCATAATCAGCAGTAGCAGAGACGGCTACAGTATACCCTGAGACAGTTGCAGTAACCGCTAATTTTTCAGGAGCCCTGTAAGTAACAACCAGCGGATAAGTGGTTGTTGCAGTGTTTCCTGCAATATCGGTTGCTGCAACAGAGACGGTGTAAGATCCTTCCGGATAAACATGGGTAGTGTTTCCCCCGGCTATAACAGTGGCAGAGGCACTTGTGCCTGTACCATGTCCAAAGCCAACCACAAATGAGGCAACCCCATCGCCAGTGGGAGTAATTTTTACTTTTCCCGAGTTATCTGTGCTGATATCAAAGATTTTATTGACACTTCCTGTAACAGCCGTTTTCAGGAAAGAAAGATCTTGATCGATACCATCTTTTAAAGTACAACTTGCAGCCGATAGGATAAGCAGGATTGCAAAGCCGTAAATCATTGTTATTTTCTTCATGTTCGTAATTTTTTTTAATTAATTATAACCAGGATTCTGAACCAGCTTTGTTCCCTGTAATTCTCTGTATGGAATAGGGAAAACCTCATTTTTACCTGCCGTGAATCCTCTGCTTCCAAGTTTTGATGCGGCATCACCCCATCTAACCAAATCAAAGAAACGGTGACCTTCACCTGCAAGTTCAAGTCTTCTTTCGGCTTTAATGTTAGCCAGCGAAACGGGTATAGATGGTAATCCAACCCGGGTGCGGACAGCATCAAGTAGTGCTTGTGCTCTTGCTCCTGTACCTCCGAGAGCTTCAGCTTCCATCAGGTAGGTATCGGCCAAACGAATGACGTAAGTATCTTGTTTGTAGTTCAATACCTGGTCGCCCGGACCTGTTGAAATATCTGATGTTCTTGGCAGAAATTTATTCAGGAAGTAACCGGTATCCATGTAACCGCCAATGTAATCAGCTTTTCCTGCAGCCTTATAAGCTTTCATAT
>JAYWCV010000234.1:0-3083 GCA_043780275.1 Chitinophagaceae bacterium | reverse complement strand
TAGATACTTTAAGTGGGTATATCATGTACCGTTCCTAAGGAACTTCATGGTAAGCTTTAAGTTTGATTGGCAACGGACTTAAGTCCGTTGTTACAATATATTCCGTTCCTACGGAACTGGATGTAAAGCCGTAGGCTTGGTCTATTTTGTAAGGATGGACTTTAGTCCATTCACAAACCCAATCCACACGACACAAAGAGCCGTAGGCTCCGCTTATATCAAAATTTAAAAACCATTTGTTCATATTCAAAAACACATAACACATGCTGCTAAAATTATCATAGCACCTCAAAATAAGAATTAGCCGCTAAACGGCATTGTTCTACAATTGAATAAATCTATATTTATGCTGGCGAGTTCCCTCCTTGAAAATAAATTAGTTTTTATTTTCCTAACTTGTTTTAAAAATTCACTGTTATGATAAAGCGTTTATCCATTTATTTACTTTTTGGCATATTCTTTTTTAATATTTCTGTAAGTTATGCCCAGCAAAAAAAAACACTTACCCCGGATGAATATGGCAAATGGCAATCTCTATCAACCACCGATATTTCACCCAATGGCGAATGGGTGGCTTATCAAATTACCGTGCAGGAGGGAAACGACACGATGTATATCAGCAACAGACTTACCCAAACCACGCACAAACTGGAGTTTGCATCGCAACCTGAATTTTCGAAAGACAATCAATGGATCGCTTACCGCATCGGCCTGCCATTTAAAGAAGCAGAAAAATTGAGTGAGCAATCAAAACCCATTGAATATAAAATGGGCTTATTGAACCTGGCAACAGGAAAAAAAGAGGTCATTAAGAATATCGGGAAATTTGGTTTTTCCCGTAACGGAAAATTTCTGGCCGCATACCTTACGCCGCCAAAAGAAAATAAAGACAAGGGTGCGGTACTGCTGATAAAAAATTTATCGGATGGCACTACCCGCACTATTGGAAATGTAACTGAATATGCATTTAATAAAAAAAGCGACTGGCTTGCATATATCGTAGAATCGGCGAATGCAGCAGGTAATTCAGCCGAGTTATTTAACCTCGAAAATTATACACTGAAAGTTTTGGCCAGCGATACCACTAAATTTTCGAAACTAAGCTGGCAGAAAGAAGGAGAAGGACTTGCTTTTTTCAAATCGTACAAAAAAGAAAATTATGAAGAAGAAAACGCCTTGATATATGCTTATACAAATTTGTACAAGCTGCCTGTTTTAAAAACTTTTGACCCCGAAGCAGCAAACGGTTTTCCAAAAGGTATGCGCATATCAAATGTCTCCAGCATTACACTGAGTGATGATATGAGTTCGGTATTTTTTGGATTGAATAACTGGACCTATACAGCTCCGGCTAAAAAAAGCCAGTCCGCCACGGCAGATACTAAATCAACAGGAGATAGTTTAGCCAAAAAAGAAGATACAAAATCCGATAACAATAAAAACACTGCGTCTATTAAAAAAGACAGTGCCTCTGGTAAAATGGCGGCAGTTGATATCTGGCATTGGAAGGATCCGGAAATTCAGCCAAGACAGAAAATTACACTGGGACAGGATTCTATGCTTAGCTATTTAAGTGTTTGGAACCTGGATAATAATAGTTTTTTTCAATTGGCCAAAGAAGATGCACCCAATACACAGATCAGTGGCAACCAGAAAAACGTAGTGATTTTTACCGATAAAAAATACAAGCCGGCATTTAAAGAAGACTATGCAGATGCATGGATCGTTAATGTAAAAACGGGTGAACAAAAACTGGCCTTTGAAAAAATACTTTCCGGGTTTAATAATTTCCCCCGCAGTTCTCCCGATGGAAAATGGCTGGCTTACTTTAAAGACAAACATTGGTGGACCTATAATATTGCCACGGGTCAGAATACCAATATCACCCAAAACATTAAAACCGATTTCTGGAATACCCGGGATGATCATCCGGCCAGCAGACCGGCAGTAGGAACAGGAGGATGGATAAAAGGCGACAAAGAAATTTTACTGTACGACGAATACAATGTATGGGCCGTAAAGCCCGATGGTAAAGGATCCAGGAAACTAACCGATGGAGAGAAAGACGAAACCGTTTACCGGCTTACCCGCCTCGATTTTGAAGACCCGTTCCTGGATGACAGCAAGCCCATTTTTTTCGGCGCCTATGGCGACAAGTCAAAAAAATTCGGTTACTCTAAATATGAAAAAGGAAAACTGGATAAACTGATTTTTGAAGACGATCAAGTAAGTCGTTTGGTAAAAGCAAAAGATGCCAACAGTTTTGTTTTTGTAAAACAGGATTATAACCAATCGCCGGCATTATTTGTCACCGATAATTTTTCGGATATCAAACAGGTAGCATCTACCAACCCACAACAGAACGAATATGGCTGGGGTAAAAGCGAGTTGGTTAGTTATACCAACAAAGCCGGTAAAAAAATGCAGGGTGCCTTATTCTATCCGGCTAATTACGAAGAAGGCAAGCAATACCCAATGCTCGTTTATATTTATGAAACACTTTCCAATACAGTGCACTCGTATATTAATCCATCACAGCGCAGTGCATATAATACCAGCAACTTTACAACCAATGGTTATTTTGTTTTCCGCCCCGATATTGTGTACGATATTAATGATCCCGGTATCAGTGCAGTAAACTGTGTAGTGCCTGCCGTGGAAGAAGTACTCAGGACCGGAATGATTGACAAAGATAAAGTGGGTTTGATGGGTCATAGTTGGGGAGCTTATCAAACATCTTTCATTATTTCGCAAACCAATTTATTTAAAGCAGCTATTGCCGGTGCGCCATTAACCAATCTTATCAGCATGTCCAATTCTATTTACTGGAATTCGGGCACACCCGATTCGAAAATATTTGAAACCAGCCAGGGACGTTTTGATGGCCCTTGGTATGACCGGATGGAAGAACACATGCGCAACTCACCCATGTACAATGCGGCCAATATAAAAACACCATTGCTGGTTGCTTTTGGCGACAAGGACGGAGCCGTTGACTGGCACCAGGGTATTGAAATGTACAGCACTATGCGCCGCATGCAGAAACCACATATCATGTTGGTATATGCCGATGAAAATCATGG
>JAYWCV010000233.1:0-8577 GCA_043780275.1 Chitinophagaceae bacterium | reverse complement strand
CAAAACAAACTTGGCTTGTTTCTCTGTCTTGCAATGCACTACTACATCGTCGGCGTAGCGCTCAAATGGCTTCTCAGGATGATGCTTGTCCATCCATTGATCAAAACACACATGCATGAAAATATTTGCAAGCAACGGACTTATTACTCCTCCTTGAGGTGTACCCGTAAGTCTGTTAATCTGCTGGCCATCTTCTTGCAGTATGCCTGCCTTGAGCCATCGCTCCACGTAGAATAAAACCCACTCGTCTGTGCAGTAGTGATGAACTGCTTTCATTAGCAACTCGTGGTCAATCGTATCAAAGAAACTCTTGATGTCCAGGTCTATCACAAAGTCATGATTGAATGAATTCTGACAGGCTTGTGCAATAGCATCATGACAATTTTTCTTTGGTCGATAACCGAATGAACTTGCATGAAACATTGATTCAACTTTACTTTCCAGTTGGGGCTGCGTAATTGAAAAATTGTGTACTGTCATGTTACTATGTCGTTCTTTATGCTTACGCCTAACGAAGAAGGGATTAAAGAAGTAAATTTTTTTTGGGGATAAAATGCGATACACTTTCATAAACCACAAATGTAAATTACTTGCACGCACTTTCAAGTTGCGAACAAAGCCCAAAAAAAATTTATTTCTTTTAATCTTTATGTTATCGGCATCACCGCACTGTTCATCCGAAGCTGTGTCCGTCAGTGTCCGCACGAAAGTTTGTTCAAGGCGATTTACATTCAAGGCGGTGTCTGTCCATGTTAGCACTGTGCGTTTGGATTTTTAAATTTTTTCTTGAGCGTGGGAAGAAATTTTTAAAATGATTTTACTTGGTTGGAGAAAAAAATACTCTCTTAAAAACTTTGGTTCGTGGGCTGGCTTGCAGCGGTTTTTAAGAGTGTATTTTTTTGTGCGTTGGCTAAAAGCTGAACTCAAATAACTTTCCATTGTCTCCTGAATCATTTAATGTCAAACAGATTTCTTTTTCTGTAAATGTCTTTAGCATTTCAGTCGGGATGTCATGCTCAATAGAAGTGAATATGTATTGCAAGTTATATTCAACGCAATATCTTCTCACCACACTGATAAAGTTCATTTTCTTCCTGTTGTCAAGTCCTTCAAGTGCTCCATCGTGATAAACGAAACGATAAAAAGAGTTCTTGTGATAGGCAACCAAAACAGCTAAGTCAAAAGAAATGCAAAGCATTTTTTGATAAGTATTTCCTTTCCCTTCTGCGGTAATATCAACTTCATTTTCCTTAGTTACTTCAACCTTAAACTCAATATTACCTTGTCCATTTTGTCGCATGAAAATGATTGCAGGTGCATTGAAAATAAATTTAAAAATATTGTGAAACACTCTGCGGATTTCAGGATAAATTTTATTGTCGCTTGCTGAAATTTGAGCATTGATTTCTTTAACCAATGTTTCAAGATTTTCGGAAAGTTTATTAGTTGTTTCATTGAGAACAGCAATCTTGTCAATGCTTTTTAATTTCTCGTCAAGCCGTGATATTTCACCTTCTACTTTTGTCAAGTCAATTTGATATGACTTGAACTTTTTAAAAGAATCTTTGTCTTTGAGAACAGAAAGAATTTGATTTCTTTTTTCGTCATAGCTTAACAAAGACAATCTGATTTCTCTAAGTTGCTTTGTCAGGGTTATAATTTTTTCTTCAAGATATTTATTCCGTTCCTCTGTTATGCGTATGTTGAATTCTTCAAGTGCTTTATAATCTTTTACAAGATTGTCAGGAAAGAAAATTTCAGCCTCTGCATAAATGCGTTTTAACTGGTCTATGTCAAATGAAATGTTTTGAGAAAAAGATTGTTTTGTCTTGTCTAAGTCAAACTCCAAATTGTATTCGGCTGAATTCAATTCTGAAATATGGGATTCAACATCTTCAACAAGTTCCTTATTTAGTTTTCTTTCCTGTTGATAGAAATTAAAGTTGTCAATTTGTTCCTGCAACTCTTTTTGTTCTACTGTCTTTAAATCAATAGCACCTTTTATTTTATCTACTTCCTCTGTGTCAACAGCGAATTTGCTTTTTAAACTATTGATAAAACTTTTTTGTTCTGTAATCTTAGTGTCTGTTTCGTATTTCTCATTTAAAAGAGTTCCATTGAAGCCAAGCAAATCAAACATGAAAGGTTTCCAGTCAATATCTTTTCCTTTAGAAAATTTTGAGAGTTGAAAAACATCATTGTAATCTTTTTGCGAACGCAAAAAGTAGGTTACAGATTTTCTGTATTGCCACTGCTTTAGAATGTCAAAATTTAAATATTCATTGAGAGCAATTCCCGCTTTATCAAAACCGATACTCGGTTTGTCCCATTTTTCTTCGTGTAAAAGATTGGTTGAAACTTTGGTTGTCTTGAATGAAATTTTTGTTGGTGTATCAACTCCTCTTTTTATTGTGAGATACTCGCCACTGTTCAAAAGAATTTCAAGAAAAAAAACATAACCAGAAAATTTTTCCTGATAAGTTTTGAAGATATGTTCTTCCTTTACTTCTTTCAACAGCATAAAGTCAATAACTGCAATCAAAGTTGTTTTACCAAGATTGTGTGAATCCTTGTTAAGGTCAAGTTTCTTGGTAACCTTAGCCAATACAAGATTTAGCCCATCGTTGAAAACGATGTTCTTAAAACTTTTATTCGCGTATATTTGACTAAGTTTCATTTAATAAATTCTATTGTGTCAATGTCTTTTTGATATTCAATTTTTCCTAAGAGATACAGAAAACTAAGCGTAGGAATAAAAACTTCTTTCGCACTAATTCCCCTTGCTAAAATTACTTTCTCTAACAACTCATCATATTTAACTGCACCATCTTCTTTGATGATGTTGAGAATCACTCCACCTAAATTTAAGAGGGATAGATTGAGGTCAAGATATTTGTGAGGTGCTATCATTCTGTCTTTCCAATGTCGCAGTTAAAATACATAAAATGAATAAACACTCTTACGATTTTTCTCAAATCCTTTAACTTCTCTTCGTTATTTCCAACTGTATAATCTACCAAATGTCCTATGATGTGTTCAAACTCATTAAAGCGATTTCTTTGAATTGTTATTGCATCTTGTAAATCGCTTACCGTGTTTGAATACATTCTTGTGTAAGTTTCATTCTTTGGGTCACGCAAGAATTTTTCTATTTCTTCAAAGTATTGAAGTGAGTGGCTTTTCAGAAACTCAAAATAGTCCTTGCTTAAATTGTTTAACTCGTTTTTCTTTTCCTTGTCAATAACGGTGAAAGATGTAATGTAACTTTTCGCCTCGGTTGAAATAGCTTTACTCTGTTCTGCAAAAACAATTATCACATCTCTTAATTCCTTTTCGTAAAAACGAAGTGGAGCAATAAATTTGTAAAGTCCGAATTGAAATGCAATGTGTGGGTAATCGGTCAGGTAAGTATCTATTTGCTCCCGTCCAATAATTTCAGCGTTCTGAATTCCGATACCGACCTGCAACATTTTTACAATTGTTGGGTGGGTTCCTCCTGACAGTTTTCGGTTCGTAAAAATTATGTAGTTGTCAAATGGTGTAGTTTTTCTTACTTCATTGAGCCGTGTGATTTCCTTGGTTAGGACACTTGTTTGATTTACCGAAAAGTCGTTATCAGAACAACTGGCATTTTGAACTTTTGTGTGTTTAGCTTGCAGATTAAAAGTTCCTGTCCAAGGTGATGCATTTGAGGGAAAATGTTCGGCTTTTCCTGTGAACCAACTGTCTTTTGCACCGTCTTTACCTACTGAAAAAGTTTTGCAACCAATGCCTAAAATCTCCTTCCCAATACGGATGACAAGGTTTTCAAACTCTTCGTCAGTCAGATTTTCATAAGGGAATTGATACATGATTGTGCTTTTTTTCGGTTCAAAGTTATGAGAAATAACCGTTGTTGTGTGTGGGTGGAAAAATTTGGCTCTTTTGCTTTTGTAGCTTGGCTTTGAGGGTGTGGACAAAAGCAAATGTGCCAAATTGTGTGAGAGCAAAAATCATTTTAAAAATTTGAGCGGGGGCAAAAAAAATTTAAAAACGAAGCGTTGGCTGTCTGTTCAAAGCGGTGTCGGTTGTTGTCCAGGTTGTTCTAAAAATGTTCGTTCAAAGCTCAACACTTTCAAGTTAGCAGGTCGCCCAGCGGTTGCCGATAACTCAAAAATATGCGAAAGTTTCCATCATTCAATGGTAAGAACAATTTTTTTAAAGTACTTGTTTTTAATACTTTATTAAAAAAAGCGAAAGTTTTTGCTACTAAAAAAACTTTCGCAAATACAACCTGCCTAATCCAATTTTAAATCATCAAGCGGGCTAATTATCTGCAGCATACCCCTGTTGCTTACATGCAAATACCGGAGCGTTGGATAGATGGGGAACACCCACGGCGGCGTAAAATTTTACATTAAATGTACTTTTTCGTGGGATATAACAATAAATCCCAATACTTTATCAGGAAAGTTTTCATTCCGCCCAGTGTCTCCCAACAATAAATTAAAAGTTTCTCAGGCGGGTTTCTACCCAGAGCATTTTGTGTGCAGGCCGTAGAACCCGCCGCTACTCAGCAGGGTGTCTGAATTAATCACGCCATAGGGATGCCCAAAGAAAAAAATATTTCATCCCACTCCCACTCTCCCATCAAATTCCTGCCACTCTATAAAATTAAAAGTTTCCCAGGCCAGTTTCTACCCAGTGCATTTTGTGTGCAGCCCGTAGAACCCGCCACTACTCAGCAGGGTACATCTATTAAACACATCATAAACCTCACTTATTCCGCTCGTAGTCTTTCATCAAACTTCTGCCACTGTATAAATAAAAATTTCCCAGACGGGTCTGCTTCAACTGGCTGCCATTAATTGATATAACCAATAGCTATGATTTGGTATATAACTGGTTTGATTATTTAAAGCAACAAGGGCACTTTATTACAGGATATGTTATCATGCCCAATCATGTACATGCCACTATCGCATTTAGAAAAACAGAAAAAAGCATCAATACAATAATTGGTGATGGTAAAAGATTTATTGGTTATGAAATAATAAAACGTTTAAAAGAACAAGGCAAACAGGATTTGTTATTGCAATTGGCAAATGCAGTAACCATCAGTGATAAAAAGAAAAGAAAACTGCATGAAGTATGGGAGGATAGTTTTGTCCCGAAAGCTTTCGGGAGGAAAGAATGTAATGGGAATAAATTTATAGAGCAGAAATTAGATTATATGCACAACAATCCTTTTACTGGTAAATGGCAGCGTTCAGTAAATGCCATTGAATATGTATACAGTTCTGCCAAGCTTTATATTTGTGGAGAACAAGGTATTTACCCGGTGATGAATTTCCGGGAGTTGAATGATATAAATTTGAACAGCTTTTCTGAATAGCGCCGGGTCCCACAGCTTTGCTGCATGGCTCATTGTGGAGACCCGGCTGGGAACTTTTAAATTTGAGGAGATTCGGAGCAGAATAAGTAATGTTTCCCAAAATATTATTCTTTTGGTTTCTGGTGTTTTTTAATTAAAAAACTGTATCTTTTATTCCATTATCAATACCCTCTTGATAAATATTTCATATTTAGTCTGGCTCCGAAATTAAATACTCACAAAAAAAATTCTGTTATGAAGAAAAAAATTCTGACAATCGCCTTTTCTGCTATTATATTTTTTTGCAGAGCACAAAACGAAAGCAATACTTTCAAAGCCTATAGCAAATACGATTTTGTACCCGGCGAAAAAGTGATCGGCTTCGAAGATTTTTCAACCGGCAATATCGGCGACTTTCCTTCGGGCTGGAATACAACCGGCTCTGGCGAAATAGTAACTATTGAAAATAAAGCCGGGCGTTGGTTATGGTTGACAAAACCGGGGATCTTCGTTCCTGAATTTACGGAGAGTTATCCCGATGATTTTACTTTTGAGTTTGATTTACTGCATGGCATTCCTTTCAACGGAGGCCAGTTTAGAGTTGCATTTTCTGAATTAGTGAATATAGCCCAGCCACAACACTGGTCATTAGGAAATAATGTCATCAGTTTTGATTTGAACTCCGCCAATTCAAATGCCAGCGCCGAAACCGGGCTATCAAGATATTCTGTAAGAAAGAACTCAGCAACCGAATCGAGCAGCCAGGTTAATACCAGTTTACTCAGCGACAAAAACAACCCCGTTCATATTTCTATCTGGCGGCAAAAAGAAAGAGTGAGAGTATATCTTAACCAGGAAAAAATCTGGGATATTCCAAAAGGGCTAGCGAAAGATGCAAAACTCAATGTCATTGTTTTTTCTGTGATCTATGCCGAAGCAACTGTGCAGCATTATATCGGCAACCTTCGGCTTGCTGTTGGTGCACCAGATACAAGAAATAAAATGCTTACACAAAACAAATGGGTAACACATGGAATTTTATTTGATGTAAATAGCGCCAACATTAAACCTGAATCTTATGGCACAATAAAAGAAATGGCCAATGTATTAAAAGAATATGCTGATATGAAAGTAAAAATTGTTGGTCATACAGATGCCGATGGCGCTGATGCCGCAAACCTTGATCTATCAAAACGCAGGGCTGCTTCTGTAAAAGCTGCGCTGGCAAAAGAATTTGGCATTGACGAGAGCCGAATGGAAACAGATGGCAAAGGTGAAGGCGAACCAATTGATAAAAATGATAATCCAGCTGGCAAAGCAAATAACAGGAGAGTGGAGTTTATAAAATTATAATACAAGGAATGATCAATAAAATACCGGTTAATGAAAAATATTGAAATTAATTTATTGTTATTATCGTTAGTTCTTACGGCATTCAGCTTTAAGGAAATCAATGCTCAATCTCTAAACGGGGTGTGGAACGGAACAATGCGCATGGAACAAAAATATGAGGGAGAAATGGGAATTGGCGAAAAGAAGGTTAATATCACCATTACCGATAACAGGGCCAGAGGTACTGTCCAGACAAATGGAGAATTGATAATTGGCGGAAAGTTACTTTGTACAGGTTCCTGTAGCGGTGCAGGTGTTGCTGAACTTCATGAAGTGATAATAGATTACGTGGATTCAACTTATCGAATCCATGCAGTTTCTCCGTCATACACATGCACCCATGCCGGGTCATATTGTGACACCTCAACAACAGATGGGCATGGGCATGAGCTAGATGTGATCGCTTCTGACATACGACTTAATAATAATCCAAATGTGCTGACAGGATCGAAAACGGAAGTCACTGATGCTTCTGGTGCGGGGACTGTAACAACCACGGTGACCTGGAACCTGGTAAGATCAATTGATGTGGAACTCATCGTCACCCCGGAGAATTATAATAACTGGTTACCTGAACCGGGTCAAAATGAATTGACAAAAGGTACGGTCATAAAAATCAACCTGAAAGTTTATGGCAGAAATGGCCAACCTCCCACATTAAAAGCAAAATCATTTGAGCTCCGGCTTTCTAATACTTCAAACGAACCGGGTATTACTATTAATGCTCCTCTTGTACCCCTTTTTACTTTGCCCGACCTTCGTTTTCTTCCCCAGGCAAATGCAGCTATTGGCGAACAGTTTCAATTAGTAAAAGTCGAATGTAATGATGGAATAAACGGTAATATATCTATCGGGGCTTTTGATGGAGGGGCTTATTCAACATTGACTGCTGTAGCTATTCTTGAAGACAATACTCGTATTGAGGGTCATCTATTGATATCAGGAGGTAATACCGAGATCCCTATACCAAAAAGGCCGGCGAATTCCAAAATTGCAACGGCATGGCTGAATGCTCATAACAATCCCACCGACACATATGATGATGAATCATCGGCGGGGAATAGCAACAACGGTGATGGATTGACCGCTTATGAAGAATACCGTGGTGTTATTTCAAAAGGGCGATTCAAGCGATTAGACCCGCAAGAAAAGGAATTGGGGGTCGTGATGAAGCCAGGGGAAGTTGCATTATTCACCGATGGAATAGGCTGGTTTGAAAATGCAACCGGTTTAAAGATCATTCGTTTCGATGCAGGGGAGATCGGAGCCAACCGAATGTTAAATAAGAATCATCTTACCGCCCATAGCTATGATCAATATGCATTACGGCTTTTAAAAGGACATGTCCGGAGAAACATATTGGGCAGGGCAGAAGGTGGTCCGGAGATCCCGAAAAATGTTAAACGTGTAATTATTGATTATAACCAGATTGTACAAATGCAAAGTGACCTTGAACGGGAAGCAAGATTGCAGAACATAACGCTTCCTTTTAACCTGCAGGAAATGGTGGCAAAAACCGTTGCCCATGAGTTGGGACACGGAATAAATATCCATCATCACGGCAACCATGAGCTTACAGAACTCGACCAGTGGATCGAAAACGGCGATCCTGTTCGTATTTTCCTGCCCAGGGCAAGTGCTGAAGTAACCGACAGGCGTTATCGTATAGTTGGAACTATCGGCAGGACCGGTGGTCAGCAAAGTGGCGATATTTTCTGTATCATGTGCTATAATCCATGCTTTGATTATTCTCTGAAAGAGAATAATAACTTTTATACTTTTTATATCGTTCCATTATTACCGCTGGGCAATTTAATGTGCAATGATGCCGC
>JAYWCV010000232.1:0-3589 GCA_043780275.1 Chitinophagaceae bacterium | reverse complement strand
CATATGCTTATGGAAATGATTATCACGAAATAATAAGATCTAAACTCCAGCTATTTTTACATGAAATAAAAACAACAATCGGAGAAGTAAACGGCAGAGGATTTGTTGATTCGGCTCCTGTTTTGGAACGAACATGGGCACAAAAAAGCGGACTGGGCTGGGTTGGTAAAAACGGCAATATCATCAACAATAAAAATGGATCCTTTTTTTTTATTGCCACATTGATTGTTGACCTTGAATTGATGTATGATGATCCGTTTGCAAAAGACTTTTGTGGTACCTGCACAAAATGCATTGATGCTTGTCCTACAGATGCCATCCTGCCCGGAAAGGTTGTAGATGGCAGTAAATGTATTTCTTATTTCACCATTGAATTAAAGGAATTATTGATACCGGAAAAGCTGAAGGGCCAGTTTGACAACTGGATGTTTGGCTGCGATGTTTGCCAGGATGTTTGTCCATGGAATCGTTTTTCAAAACCAACTTTAGAACCAGGATTTAAACCCATTCCTGAAGTATTAAACTTTTCAACTGCTGACTGGGAAGAACTTTCAGAAGAATCGTTTAAAACAATTTTTTCAAACTCTCCCATTAAAAGAAGCAAATTTTCTGGCATAAAAAGAAACCTGAATTTCCTGAAATCCATTTAACGGATATCAACAAATTCAGGTTTTGATTATTGAAAGTTTGAATACTTATTGAACATTAAAGTCAACCTGCACATCGCCCCACAGCAATGAAATTTTTCCGGATTTATCAATTGTAAATATCATTTGTTCTGTAAAAGAAGAAGATTTTCCAGGTTTTACATGAACCCGTAATGCATCATCGGCTTCTTTATAATTGGTTCCCCATTGTTTCCATGTTTTATTAAAAATAATCACCCATTCGTTTTCCCCGGGAATACTGTACAATCCATATTTACCAGCGGGCAAATCCTTGCCTTCAATTTTGGCATCCATAGAAATTTCAAATACGGTAGCTTCATTGGCTCCGGTTCTCCATACTTTTCCAAATGCTGCTAAGTCGGTTCCCATTGTGCGACCTTTTACAGATGGCTTACTGTAATCAATCGTCACAACATTGCCATTGGCAAGCGTTTCAGTAACGATAGCCGGTGGACTAGGGCGTTTCGATTTATCCGCTTGTGCACAGGATGTATAGGTGATTGCAGCTGCGAAGAGGAATAGAATAAATGATTTCATCTTTTTGTTTTTTATTGTTTATCAAAAAATTATGGTGCTTTGTTTTCATGCAGTTGTTTCAAATTTTCCAATCCCATTTTCATTTGTTCACCATACATTTTTTCGTAAAGCAAACTGGAAAACTTTTCCCAGGGATACCATTTCAATCTAAAATCCATATACCATTGTACAATTAACGAATCGGATTGTGGATATTGAATTGTATGAATACCTGAATTTACATTATTTTTTTTTCCGCCCGAATATTGTATCAATATTTCATCCTTTGTTATACCGGTTATTTTTATTAAAGTGTTTTTTACTTTCATGGCAGAGACAATTCCCGCTGCCGAATCCATTATACTAATATCTTTTTCATCGATCTGCTGCAAAGCAGGATTCCATGATTTCCATTGTTTCAGATCCTTAAGATGGTTCAGTAAATCCTGCTGATCTACTTTCATATTAATGGTTTTAGAAATCCGCACATCGGATGGGAACATTAATGAAAACAGGAATATCAACACAAAAAAGAAAACCAAACTATAAACGAGCAATTTTATTAAACGCACAATCCAATTTTTTAAAAATAAATTATTCCCATTTGAAAACTTTTATCGCAAAAACATAAACCACCAGGGTCCAAATTCCCAGAGCACCTAATTGCTTGCCGCAATCGATTAAATGTGCTCCTTCAAATGCAACATTACGCATCGAGTCGTTTAAATAGGTTAATGGTAATATCCGGCAAAATGGCTGCATCCATGCCGGGAAAGTATCGATGGGAAAAAAAGTACCCGCCAACAAAAACTGTGGCAAGGTGATAATGTTTGCAATGGGGGGAATGGTACTTTCATTTTTAGCCAAGCCGCTAACAATAAATCCAAATCCCATGAATACGATAAGTCCGGCAAAACTTAACACCAGCAATTCTAAAAAAGTGACCCATCCATTGACTAACGTGAATTTGAAAAAGAAATAACCCATCAACAAAATCACCACAGAAGATATCATTTGAAATAATACACGGCTCATTCCTTCGCCTATCAGGATGTATGCCCGTTTAATAGGAGTTGCAAAAAAACGTTTCAATACCAGGGTGTTTCGCAAATTAAAAAAAACAAAAGCCACACCAAATACGCCTGTACTCAATAAGGAGAATCCTAATTGCCCGGGTAAAATAAAATCAATGGTTCGATAAGTTCTTCCTTTTACTTTTTTTATCTCTGGATCAATAATCGCCACAGTAGGAATATTGGCATTCCTGGCTTTATCCAGGCTGCTGATTAACCCATTTATGATTGATTGAAGTATCGCAATATTTTGCGGATTAACGGCCTCTGAACTACGCAGTTTAATAATATTTTCCGGTGAAGCAGAAGCATGATTTTTTTGAATATTTAAAATGGCCGTGATTCTTCCTTTTTCAAGATCCTCATTTAACAGAGCGATGGGCTTTTCAACAATATTTATCCCCGGAAGGTTTTTTAATAGTTGATAAATATTGCTGCTTGTATCCGAATGAGCTTCGAAAGCAATCTTTACACTTACTTTAGATCCACTACCCAGAAAACCGAATACCAAAATAAAAATCAAGGGAAAAATAAAACTGAAAATTACAGTTGAAGGACTTCTGAAAATTCCACGAAGACTGCCCTTCGTTATTGCCAGCATCCCTTTTACCTGACTATATTTTTGCGCCATTCAAAATATATTATTGATTAATAAATCCTTCTAAATTTAATTTACAAAAAATTCAAACGGCAATCTTGCCTGTGCACCTGTACTCATTTTACGTACCCGGAGCATTTCATTAAATATCCTGAAATTATCCTCTCCAATTTCTTTTTTTAGTTTATTATTTTGATTCATCGGACTCGATGTTCCCAAAATCTGATCGATTATATTTTCTGGTTCCGGAAATTCTTTCAATCGGTATTCGGAAAGTTTTGCCAAACGAGCTGCACAATCAATAGCATCCTGCAAACCTCCGTACTTATCAATCAACCCTATCTGCAATGCCGTGCTACCAATCCATACACGGCCCTGCGCTATACTATCTACATAAGCCATATCGCGGTTGCGGCCATCTGAAACACGGGTTTTAAACTGATTATAAATACGGTCAATCTCTGCCTGTATAAATTGTTGTTCAACTTCGGTTAATGGACGGGATACAGATCCGTCATCTGCATAAGGTCCGGTTTTTACCCCATCGAATGTGATACCCAGTTTGTTTTTAAAAAATGATTGCATGTTGGGTACAATCCCGAATACGCCGATAGATCCGGTAATGGTATTGGGGCTGGCAAAAATACTATCGGCCGCACAGGAAATATAATAACCACCAGATGCAGCTACGTCACCAAAACTTACAACAACCGGTTTATCTTTTTTAGCTAATG
>JAYWCV010000231.1:0-3435 GCA_043780275.1 Chitinophagaceae bacterium | reverse complement strand
TGTCCTTCAAATTGCAAGGTATTTCTCAGGTCGTTATAGTTGGATACCATTGTTTTCCGGGCATTGCCATCAGTAAGCAGTAAACGAAGTTCTGCTTCCAGGTTTTTAATGGTGAAATCAGCTTGTATTAATTCTTTCACTACCATTTTATCCATGATCAGATTAACCAGCGATATATATTTGATATGAATTAACCGTTTGGCAATTTGATAAGAAATGGAAGAGCCTTTATAGCAAACAATTTCCGGAACTTTGAACAAGGCCGTCTCCAGCGTAGCTGTACCGGACGTTACCATGGCTGCAGCTGATTGAGAAAGCAGATTGTATGTATCATTCGATACGGAGCTAACATTTGAATAGGCAGAAATGAATTGTTCATAAAAAGCATCTTCCTGTCCCGGTGCTTTGGCAACAATAAACTGATGATCGGGAAACGATTTGGATACTTCCAGCATGACCGGTAATTTTTTTGCGATCTCCTGTTTGCGGCTTCCGGGTAGAATAGCTACAATCGGCTTATCCGATAGTTTTGTTGCCTCGTTTTTCAGTAACCAATTGTCAACTACTTCAACCAATGGATGACCTACATAATCAACATCCCAATTCCAACGGGTTTTAAAAAAATTTTTTTCAAATGGAAGAATGACAATCATTTTGTCAATGCATTTCTTCATCATTTTTACCCGGCTCTCTTTCCATGCCCATACCTGCGGAGAAATATAAAAAACAACTTTCAATCCTTGTTTTTTTGCCCATGCTGCAATGCGTAAATTGAAACCCGGATAGTCAATTAAAATCAACACGTCGGGTTGAAATATGCCGATATCTTTTTTACAGATACTTATATTCGAAAATATAGTGCCGATGTTTTTCAGCACTTCAGTAAAACCCATGAAGGCAAGGTCACGGTAATGGGTAACTAAATCAGCTCCTGCTTTTTGCATTAAGTCGCCACCCCAGCAACGGATGATGGCTGATGGATCATTTTTTTTTAATTCCTTAACCAGGTTACTGCCGTGCAGATCGCCGGAAGCTTCTCCTGCTATTATATAATATTGCATGACAAAAAAAAACAGCTTAGTTTTTAGTAAACCCGTTGATGAGGGGTTTACTAAATTTAATTTAAAACTTTCATCAACAACATCGCAATGCCAAATACCAATGTAATATAAAAAACACCTTTGGCTGTATTGTCGCGGTTGGTATTAATGTAAATGGTAAAGATGACCGCATTCGAAATCAAACAGAGCGAACCGATGGATGTGATAAATTTATTATTGTGCACTAAATAATCTAAAAACTCAATTAAACTGATGGAAGAGAAATTGAATCGGTGAATAACGACCAAACTAAGCATAGGCCCCAGGATGCCCAATAACACACCAAATTTTATATTGTCTTTTGCTAAAATGAATTTTGCCATTTCTTTTCCAGTTTTGTTTTTAAATGATAATTAGTCAGATCGAATTGTACAGGCACAACACTTACATAATTGTTTTTAAGAGCCCATACATCGGTATCTTTTCCTTTGTCGAAATTAACGAACTTGCCAGTCAGCCAATAATACATTCTGCCATGCGGGTCATTACGTTCTATAAAATCTTCTTCGTATTTGGCATAAGCCTGCCGGCAAATTTTTATACCTTTTATAAATTCAGGAGCTATAGCCGGAATATTCACATTCAAAACTGTATGTTTATCCTGTTTCGATGACAGCATTTTTTCTACAATTTTCCGGACATAAATTTTAGCCCCGCTAAAATCGGCTTCAATGCTATAGTCCATTAAAGAAAAGCCTACTGAAGGAATACTTTCTATAGCCGCTTCTACGGCAGCCGACATGGTACCGGAGTAAATAACATTGATACTATGATTGGCTCCATGATTGATGCCGCTCAAACACAGATCTGGTTTGCGGTGAAGCACTTTATCAACCGCCAGTTTTACACAATCAACCGGTGTGCCCGAGCATTGCCAGGTTTCCACATCGTCAAACATATCCAGTTTATGCAAACGTAAAGGGGTACCAATAGTAATTGCATGACCCATCGCCGATTGTGGTTTATCTGGTGCCACTACTACAATGGTTCCCAAACCTTTTACAGCTTCAATCAAATTTCGTATGCCAGGAGCAGTTACACCATCATCGTTGGTAATTAAAATAATAGGTTTTTCCTTGCCCGAACCGATTGTGCTTTTTATGTTTTTTTTCGGGGCGGGTGTTTTTACTTTAGCCATGTAATTAGTACTAATAAGTATCAAAAATCTTTTCTTTTTTCCGGATGACCAAAGCAGATTTTTAAATAGCGGTAAATATTTTTTAAATATCTAATAATATTAGTAATTTGCAACTAAATAAATTAGTTTAAAATGTCGAACGCAAATAAAAACCTGAAGTACCTGAGAAAATTACGTGGCTGGACACAAGAAGAATTTGCTATCAAACTGGGTATTAAAAGATCACTTGTAGGTGCTTACGAAGAAGAACGGGCCGAACCCCGTATTGATGTGTTGGAAGTGGTTTGCGATATTTTTAAATTAACATTGGATGATATTTTACGGAACGACCTGAGTGAAGAAAAAGGAAATTACCTGGCAAAACGCCGGGCACAAAAAATGGCTACAGGCAAAACAAGCATCCAGTTTGTGCCTGTAAAAGCAGCAGCAGGTTACCTGGCAGGCTATGCCGACCCCGAATTTGTAGATGAGTTAAATACATTTACACTGCCCATGCTTACAGGAGGAGATTACCGGGCATTCGAAATTATTGGCGACTCTATGATGCCAACTGCCAGCGGGTCTGTCATAGTTGGAGAGAAAGTAGAAAATCTGGAAAATGTAAAAACAAACGATACCTATATAGTACTCACCCGCAATGAAGGCGTTGTTTATAAACGCATCCTGAAAAACCCACGGTCTAAAACCAAATTGACACTGGTGAGTGATAACCCCGTTTATCAACCATATAACATCGAAGCTGAAGACATATTGGAATTGTGGATGGCACAGGTGGTCATTTCCAAAACCAATCATCAGCAACGCTGGGATGTAAATCAACTGGCCAACCTGGTTTCCAATCTGCAGGACCAGGTAAGTTCGTTAAAAAAGAAAATGAATTAAGGGTTCTGTTTTAAATTGGTTAGTGTCCTGTTGGTCAATGAAAATGAAGGAGATTAAAATAGTATTAAATTAATTTATTAGTGTAAAAAGCTATTTGATTTATTCAAATTCCTTAGCTTTATCGCTTATGCTCATGAGGATATTTCTGTTACCCCTATTATTGATTAGTGTACAAGTTTTTTGTCAGGAAAATATTATCAATGCTGTTAAATCAGTTAAACCGCCAATTATCGACGGATTGCTGAATGAAGAATCCTGGAAAAATGCTCCACAGGCATTTAATTTTGTACAAAACTCTCCCAATTTCGGATTACC
>JAYWCV010000230.1:0-5863 GCA_043780275.1 Chitinophagaceae bacterium | reverse complement strand
TGGTTTCATATCCCCTGAAAACCATATCAGAAGGACGGGCATACATTTTTGTATTGAAAAATTCAGATATGGAAAGACTGGTAGGATTTGTTCTGCTGTTATAAAAAGGGGTACTGTACATTATTTCAAGGCCTTTGTAATCCGATGAGTTGAATTCGGTAATACCATCCCAAGTAGGCATGCCCATTACAGCAACGGGGTATTTGGTATTCAGAACTGCCAATGATTTGCACAATTTTTTTCCAAAATTTTCATCCAGGCTACCGGCAATGCAAAAGCTATTTTTCGTACTATCCAAATGCGGAATCAGATCGGCTTCTGTGAAATTGGGATTCAGGTCAACAAATTTTAATTTCAATGGAACACCGGATGTGATTTTTGCATAATCGTTGAAATGATTTTTGATCATGTCTTCCTGTCTTCCTTTTTGCCGGAAAACAATAAGTCTTTTTGTGGCAAAATATTTTTGAATATGCTGGTAAATGGCTTCGCAATTGGTTCTCAATGTGGAGTTCAGTAAAACGAAGTAAGGATTATTTATCACGCCTCCGTCAAATGGCAGGTTGGCATTGATTACCGGTACTTTTTTTCGTGCTGCAAATTCGGCAAAACTGATTAGTTCCTGTGTACTGGTATGTACAATAATCAGTTCTACTTTATCCATTTCCGGGCTGTTCAATATTTGCGCAACAGGTTTCGAAGAACGTGTATCGTAAATATTTACTTCAAAAGCCATTCCTTCTTTACGCATCGAGTCGAGGGCCAATTGTACCCCGGCAATAAACTCTAAACCCGGCGTAATAAATTTTGGAAACTCTTTACCATAGCGGTATTCGTTATTACTGTCAAATGCAGAATCAAGAAAGAGAGGAGCAAAAATGGCAATCTTTGGTTTAGCTGTTTTACCGGATCCGTTTTGCGCAAATAAATCATTCGCTTGCAAAAGCAAAATACACAGGGTCATTAAAAGTGAACTATTTTTATTCATTGATACGAAAATAATTTAGTCGCATGGCTTGTTATTCTATTTGGTTGATAAGTTGGTAGGTTGATAAGTTGATAAGTTGATAAGTTAACTTGTTATCCAGTAAACCCATCCAATCCCGTCCGGACGACCGCCAGCCCGAAAGAATCATTCTGGCGGGGATCGGACAGGCCCGCCCGCCTGCCCGACTGAGTCATTCAGGCGGGGATGAACTCCGTTCGGACGGGCATAATTCTTAACTCTCAACCCTAAACTCTCAACCTTCTCTCATTATTCCCACTCAATGGTAGCCGGCGGCTTACTGCTGATATCGTACACTACCCGGTTTATTCCTTTTACATTATTGATGATCTCGTTCGAAACATAAGCCAGGAATTCATACGGTAAATGAGCCCAGTCGGCCGTCATACCATCCACACTGGTTACTGCACGAATAGCTAACGTGTACTCATACGTTCTTTCATCGCCCATCACACCTACACTTTTTACCGGTAACAAGATTGCACCGGCCTGCCAAACCGTTGCATACAAATGATGATCTTTTAAAGCCTTGGTATAAATATGGTCTGCTTCCTGCAACAATCGTACCTTTTCTTCCGACACATCGCCCAGTATACGGATTGCCAAACCGGGCCCTGGAAAAGGATGACGGTCGATCATATCGGAGGCCAATCCCAGTTCCCTGCCAACTCTTCTTACTTCATCTTTAAATAATAAACGAAGCGGTTCAACCAGTTTAAGATGCATGGTATCGGGCAAGCCACCCACATTGTGGTGCGACTTGATGGTTGCCGATGGACCATGTACCGACATGCTTTCAATGACGTCGGGATAAATAGTACCTTGCCCAAGAAAGGAAATATTTTCAATCCGGTGTGCTTCTTCCTGAAAAATATCAATAAATAATCCACCGATTATTTTCCGTTTTTCTTCCGGATCTGATTTGCCGGCTAAGGCATCAAAGAAACGTTGTTTGGCATCAATACCTTTTACGTTTAATCCTAAACGTGCATACATCTCCAGCACGTTTTCAAATTCATTTTTTCGTAAAACACCATTGTCGACAAAAATGCCAAAGAGCCGGTCACCAATGGCTTTATGAATAAGGGTTGCAGCTACCGTACTGTCCACACCACCACTTAATGCCATCACCACACGGCCATCACCGATCTGTTTTTTTATAGATTCAACGGTATCAGTAATAAAATGAGCTGGTGTCCAGTCCTGGGTACAACCACAGATGCTCACTAAAAAATTACTGATCATTATTTTTCCTTCGGTGGAATGATACACTTCCGGATGAAACTGAATGCCATACAACGGAAAAGTATCGGTGCCCGTTTTTTTGAAGGCTGCAATCGGAATGCTTTCGGTTGTAGCCAATAGATCAAAGCCTTTCGGCAATTCCAGTATGGAGTCGGCATGGCTCATCCATACCTGGCTTTTTTCGGAAATATTATTAAGGAAGACATCCTTTTTTTTACGGATCATTTGTGCACGGCCATATTCCCGCTTACTGCTTTTTTCTACCCGTCCGCCAAAATGTTTTGCGGTTAGTTGTGCGCCATAACAAATACCTAAAACCGGAACTTGTTTTATAAGGGCTTCAATATTTATTTCGGGAGCATTTTCCTGGTTTACAGAAAAAGGAGAACCGGATAGGATGATTCCTTTCAGGTTTTTATCCAGTTCGAAACTTTTGTGATAAGGAATGATTTCACAATAAACATTAGCTTCCCGTACTACCCGTGCAATCAATTGTGTGTATTGGGATCCGAAGTCGAGGATCAGTATTTTTTCCGTCATAGAGCTGCAAAGTTAAGGTTTCGCTTATTTATGGAAACAAGTTCTATCTGTTTGAAGAAAAGGGATTAGTAGGAAAGTAGATAAGTAGAAAAGTGGGAAAGTAAGAAAGTTGATATGTTGATAAGTTGATAAGTAAAAAGTAATATTGTAGGGGTGCATTTTTAATTGTCGCCGGTTGGTGGGGACCTGCCTACCGGTCAGGCAGGCACCAACCGGGGCAGCCCGCCGTGGGCGGTGTCCTCACCGCCCACAAACTGTACGTCCATGCGACAATTATAAATGCACCCTATTGTAGATAGTATAAACAATTATTTCTACGTATTTGTAACTTCACTAAAGGTTTAAGCGTCTTACCGTTTGTATTTTAGATCTGTTTTTTAAATGAACAAAAAATTGCCATGAACAAATTATTATTGGTTTTAAGTTTTACTACAATCATCTTGTCTTCCTGTACATATAACTGTAATAGTGGACGAGGTAAAAAAGGGAATGGGAATATTGTTAGTCAGGAAGTGTCTGTAAACCCTTTTTCAGATTTGACTATAAGTGGTGCATACCAGGTTTATCTGAGAAATGATTCTACATATTCCGTTCGTATAATGGCCGATGAAAATTTAATAGATCGGGTATTGGTTAAAGACGAGCATGGCGAATTAGTTATAAAAACCCAAATGGGCTTCAATCTTCGTCCCAGCCGCCGGATAAAAATTTATATCTCATCACCCGAGTTTAAGCAGGTAAAAGTATCCGGAGCAGTAGATATTTTCGGAGAAGGTAAAATATCCGGAACCAATGAATTGTCTATTAAATCAAGTGGTGCTACCCTTGTTAAATTGGATCTGGATGTACCCAAAGTGCTGGTAGATATTTCGGGAGCCGGAGAAGTTAATCTAACGGGTGAAACAAGGGATTTTGACATTGAATCGAGTGGGGCAAGTGAGGTAAATTGTTTCGACTTAAAAGCGGAGAATATAAAATTAAAAATTTCGGGAGCCGGTGATGCAAAGGTTTATTCCAGCGTATCATTGGATGTAATTATTCGTGGAGCCGGATCTGTGAAGTATAAAGGCAATGCCAGGGTGACTCAAAAAATTTCGGGAGCAGGTTCCTTAAAAAAAGTCAGTTAATCTTACTCTTTATTTTTCTTGTATGGGGAATCAATTTTTAAATTGTCTTTTTAAAAAGGGCTTAACCCAAATACTTGACTAAAGCCTAAACAAAAAAATATTTTATCACTGCTCTGAAGCCCGCCCGGATGAACTCCGTTCGGACGGGAGCGGTGCAATGGATGAAATTCAAAGCTCCAATAATTGCTTGGCTAAAGCTTAAACAAAAAAATATTTTATTACCGCTCTGAAGCCCGCCCGGATGAACTCCGTTCGGACGGGAGTGGTGCAATGGATGAAATTCACAGCCCCAATAACCGCTTGGCTCATTCATTGATTCTCCATTTTTTTATTTCTCAGTTCTTTTATTGCCCCGTTCTTTAGAACGGGGGGGAGAAATTAGCAATAATAAAAGGGCTTTAGCCCCAAAGAATTCACTGCTGCTGTATCACCAACCATATTGAAAATGGGACTGAACTATTTTAATTACACCTTTATTTTCTGTTCGTTTTAGAATGATAAAGAAAGCTTAGTTTTATAGCGATGCTAAAAGGCATCATTTTTTATGGTAGCTACAGAAAAATTATCCCATCAAAATATTGCCATAGTTTGTAATCCATTAGCTGGCGTAGGAAGAGCCATAACACTGGCTGATAAAATTGCCGAATCATTAAGGAAAAGAAATATTTCTTTTCAGCTATTTAAAGAAAACTGGCCATTGGAATGGGTTGGCTTTTCAGATATTTATATTGTGGGAGGGGATGGCACTTTGAATTATTTTATCAATCACTATCCAACTATTGATTTGCCCATGGTTATTTTTGATGGTGGTACAGGCAATGATTTTCATTGGATGCTTTATGGGAAAACGGATTTCGAAAAACAATTGGATCTGGTATTAAATACGGAGGCGAAACCGATTGATTGCGGGAAATGTAATGACCGGTTTTTTCTGAATGGTTTGGGAATTGGATTTGAAGGCGAAGTGGCCGGAAGCCTGACCGGAAAGAAAAAGCGGTTTGGTAAAAAATCTTTTATGCTGGCAGTATTGAAAAAAATTCTGTTGTACCGGGCAAAACAATATAAGATTACTTTGGAAGGCAAGACCATGAGCAGTCGCAATATGATGATCAGTATCATGAACGGGAAGCGGGCCGGAGGAGATTTCCATATTTCTCCTGAATCATCACCTGATGATGGTTTTTTGAATGTGGTGATGGTTGAACCAATTTCTGTTTTGAAGCGTATAAAATATTTACCGGTTATAGAAAAAGGTAAACACTTAGAACTCGATATCATCCGGCATTTTAATACAACGAATCTGATTCTTGAATGTGAAGAACCCATAGCATCACACCTGGATGGAGAATATTATTCAATCCATAAAATGGACGTGTCTATAATGCCGGGCAAGTTTAAATTCAGGTATTAATGAAAAGGCATAAAAAAGTCTGGTATCGTTTAAAACGATACCAGACTTTTAGCTAAAAGCAGGTATAATGATATATTAATAGTTGCTTCTGTAACCGCCGCCACCAGAGTTACGGTCATATCCACCGCCGCCGCCGCCTCTGTTGCCGCCGCCGCCGCTTCCACCGCCAAAGCTGCGCTTCTTGTAACCGCCGCCACCTGCACCGCCGCTGCCTTCTGGCTTAGGACGAGATTCGTTAACTACAATGTTACGACCATCTAATTCAGTCTCGTTTAATGATGCGATAGCTGCTTTAGCTTCTTCATCATTTGGCATTTCAACAAAGCCGAAGCCTTTGCTGCGCTGAGTAAATTTGTCAATAACGATCTTTGCTGATGCAACTTCGCCATACTGGGCGAATAAGTTGGATAGATCTTGGTCGTTTAAACCCCAACTTAAGTTTCCTACGTAAATGTTCATTGTGAAAAGTTTTAAAAAATAATAATAAGTGCCAACAGAAAAACAAGCCACCATGAACATTAAATACGTTCAGAC
>JAYWCV010000229.1:0-14497 GCA_043780275.1 Chitinophagaceae bacterium | reverse complement strand
AGCAGGTATAATGAGTTCACCAGTTGAAGGAGTGTTCAACAGCTCATTGTTTGGTAGCTCCTCTTCTTCCGGGCTGTTATTTGCTTTTAATTCTTCCATGAATTATTTAAGATGATATTCTTTGTCAGCGTTGTCCACGTAACGTTGAGCTTCTTATTTACTTTCGATTTTCTGTCTTCAATAATAGAATCTGATTTACACTAGTTTGAATTGTCACTTCTATAAATTTTACTCCAATTTGTACAGTTGCTTTTTTAGGGTCACCAGAAAATCCTAGTTTAAGATTGTTCTCCTTGTCGTTTCCTAATTGCGCCATTCTATCAAGTCTCACTAAGCTGGTGTCGACCGCCAAAAGAAGGGCTACGTCTAGTAGGCCAGCATGTTGTCCAAATGCCTGTTGAGGTATCCCGCTTTTGACTAATGAATCAATGACAGGCTTAAATTCAACATCACAATCGTAAAACTTTGAGACAAAATGAACTCTTGTATTGCCTGCATGCCATTCCTGGTTTAATTGTTCCGATACTATTTTCATACCATCTTGATTCGGGCCGCTATCTCCAATGAGTACAATGTCGGTGAATCCGTGCTTTTTAAAACTTCTTGCTGCAAACTCAAGTACTTTAATAAAGTATTCTTCCGGTAGATGAATCGTGCCCGCAAACGCCATGTGGGATTTAGGATTATCTATTCCACCCTCTGGTACATATGCAAGTGTTGGTGCCACGAGAGCGTCACCTAATTGAATGGCTATCTTTTCAGCAAGGTATTTTACTCTAAAATTATGTTTCCCTAAAACCATATGGGGTCCGTTTTGCTCGGTTCCTCCTGTCGGTATGATGATAGTTCTTATCCCGTTGTCCAAAGCCGCTTGCACCTCTGTCCACGTTAATTCCTCAAGGAAAACAGATGAAGCTCTTGATGATTGAGCAAAAGTTGGTTCTAGAGTAAATAAATAGGTTAGGATTACTAGAATATTAGTCAAAATACACTTTGTCATAACTCAAGATTTTAGTCTATTACTCTGGTCGGCCAAACTCTTCCAGTTTACTCGTCTTTATCCACGAGCCACCCAATTGGCCACAACACTAATATATATGTTATTATACGAACAAAAAAAATATTAACAGATTGATTATGAATCTCAAAAACTTCGTGTTTCAATAGCAACGGAAATATTATGCAGTATCATAAATTCAAAAATAAAACTGTTCAGGGCTAATCAAAGAGGAGTAGTGGATATAAAATTTTTCTTATTCAGGCTATATAAACTTTTTGCGTAGTCCCCTAGGTAATTAATGTGAGCCAAATAATTGAGGATCTCTTTCATTTAAGAATATAAATTTCATAGTATTTCACAGTAACAATAGTCGGGGTAGTTGAACTGCTGGCATACAACAGTAGGCCAGAATTTTTTTGTTTTTTCAACTGCTTTTGTAGTCATGATACATCAATTTAAGATGATCAATTTATTAACGACCTTAAGTTAGAATAGCAAATAAAAAAAATAGATGAGAATGGTTATGAAGATAGATGAGTTTCGTCAATGTCGAGAAAACCATCCATATCCCTTCGCTGTTTTTTTGTGGGCCGCCCAATTTTACTAAGCCGCTTACCCGAATGAAAACTGGCAGCCTGAAATTTTATTCTTTCTAATTCTTCTGCCGGAGTGATGTCTTGGTAATAGTTAATTGCTTCGGAATATTGTACCCTTTTTTCTAGTAAACCGGTAACTTTTATACGCCATTTTTTCGCTTCTGTTCTTACTTCATATTCATCGCCAAGGGAAACATTTCGGGAAGCTTTAGCTTGCTGGCTGTCAAATTTAACTTTGCTGCTTTCGCAGGCTGCAGCAGCTTGTGAACGGGTTTTAAATAAACGGATGGACCATAAATATTTATCCAATCGGAGTTTTTCTTTTTCTGCCATAGTTTCAAAAATAAAAAATCCCGTTGACATGGTAGTCAAAGGGATTTTGTTTTAGAAAAAAGCTATTATTCCATTTCATCAAAATACTTATGAAAATAAGGAATGGTTTCAATGCCTTTATAATAGTTGTCTAAATTGAATTTCTCATTCGGGCTGTGCAGGTTATCGCTATCCAATCCAAAGCCCATGAATATAATCTTAATTCCAAGTTCTTTTTCGAACAATGCACAAATAGGGATACTGCCACCACCACGTACCGGAATCGGTAATTTGCCAAAAGTAGTTTCAATAGCTTTAGATGCTGCAAGGTATCCTTTACTGTCAATGGGTGTCATATAAGGTTCGCCACCATGGTGTAATGCTGCTTTCACTTTAATACCTTTTGGTGCAATGCCTTTAAAATAATTAATCAATTTTTCTGTAATAACTTCTGATGATTGATTGGGAACCAGGCGTGCAGAAATTTTTGCAAAGGCTTTTGAAGGTAATACGGTTTTAGCACCTTCACCTGTATAGCCACCCCATATTCCATTTACTTCAAGTGTAGGTCTGATGCCGGTTCTTTCGTTGCTGGTAAATCCTTTTTCGCCCCACAGCTCTTCAACACCCAGGTCTTTTTTATATTCTTCTTCATCAAATGGTGCATGCGACATCAATTTTCTTTCATCATCTGTTGCTGCAGCCACATCATCATAAAATCCGGGAATTGTGATTCGGTTGTCTTGGTCATGGCAGGAAGCAATCATTTTTGCAAGGATGGTGATTGGATTAGCCACAGCTCCACCGTAAACCCCACTGTGCAAATCACGGTTGGGTCCCGTTACTTCTACTTCAATATAGGATAATCCACGAACGCCAATATCAATAGACGGCGTATCCAGGCTAAGCATGGCCGTATCGCTTATGAGAATCACATCTGCTTTCAATAATTCTTTATTCGCTTTTACAAATCCACCCAGATTTGGTGAACCAATTTCTTCCTCACCTTCGATGATGAATTTTATATTGGTGGTCAAAGTATTTGTTTTCATCATTATTTCAAATGCCTTAATATGCATATAAAACTGGCCCTTATCATCACAGGCGCCACGTGCATATATTTTTCCATCTTTAATAACCGGGGCAAATGGGCCGCTATGCCAAAGCTCTAAAGGCTCGGCTGGTTGTACATCATAATGTCCGTAAACAAGTACCGTAGGTTTTGACGGGTCAATTATTTTTTCACCATAAACAGCAGGATGGCCGCCAGTTTCCATGATTGCTACATTGTCTGCACCTGCATCTATCATGCGTTGCTTTACCACCTCGGCACAAGTAAGCATATCTGCTTTATGCTCCGATTTGGAACTAACAGAAGGAATTCGCAATAGGTCAAGCAGTTCATTCAAAAAGCGATCTTTATTCTTTTCCTGGTAATCTTTCCAAGCTTGAGACATATATTTATTTTTTTTGGGGTAGGCGAAGATAAGAAGTATATATCTATTGATAATGCTGTTGTTATGGGAGAATATTCAGTCTTGGTTTTTTTCCAGACATGTGTAAGAGTTGAAAAGAAAAGCTCCAGAAAAAACAATAATATTATTGTCGTTTTTTACTGTTCGGCACATGCACTTTCAATTCAAACATGATCAATCTGCCAATTAAAGGAGAGCCAGCAAACTCCCGCTGTTTTGTATTAAACAGGTTTGTTATATTCATGGCTACTGAAATCATTGGGTTGAATTTATATCCTGCTCCAAGATCAATTGTAGTAAACCCACCCAACGGGCCCCAATTAAAATTTTTAATGTACCTGGGAACCCCATTAGTACCTTCCACTACGCCTCTTTTCCCTTTCCCCGCTGCTGTGCTGATCTGATTGCCGCTGTAAAAATTATACTGTTCCACATAGCGGACAGAAAGATTGATAAACATTTTTTGCTTGCATAAATTTTGAAAAGATAATATAGCAAGTCCGCGATGTCGCGGGGAATTCAGGCTTTTTTCATCAGCCAGCACATAACCGTCTTTATTTGCATCATTATCTATATTACCCTTCGTAATGTCAGATCCCAGCCATGAATATCTCACTGTAAATGTTATGATCTTGCTGAAATTATAGGTAAGTCCAACATCAAGACCATACACCTGCACATCACCAAAATTAAAAATAGTTGAAAAAGATGCATTCCTCAAAGTATCGTCATTACCTACCTGGCCTGCAAAAGCCGGGTTATGTGTAATTTTTTTGTCTCCCACGTATAATGCTCTTCCTGCAACAGATATTGATGGACTGAAAAAATTCTTACTGAGGCCGTTGAAATAATTAATATCAACATAAAGTTTTTTTGCAACGGTTCCTTTATAGCCAACCTCCCAGGTGCTTACCTCTTCTGGTTTTAATGGCATTGTAACTTTTCTGATCGAGTCGCTCATTTTTGTTTTTGTTGGGATATAAGTTATGCCCTCACCATTACCAAAAAAGGATCCACCCGTGGTGGCATACTGATATAAAACACTTGGCATTGAATAAGCCCTGCCCCATGTGATTCTGAAATTGCCTTCGCCTATACGTTTTACCAATCCAAGTTTGGGAGAAAAGAAATTTCCAAAATTGCTGTGATTATCCCAGCGTAAAGCTCCAATCAACCGTAAATCCCATGGTAATGCTTTTTCTAATTGCAACACAGCGCCAACCTGTGTAACGTAAATTCTTTGAAAACTATCAACCAGTGTAATTCCATAAGCACGAGGTTTATCTTTTTGGTAGGAAAAACCTGTAACTAAAAACAAACCTGCTTTTTCAAATTTATAATTATACTGGGTTTCGGCATTGAAACGCTGAGGTTTTTCTTTTACCCTGTTACCATAGCGCAATGCAAAAATTTCAGCAGAATCAGGTGTCAATCTTCGGTTGGGCCCGGTAGTAGCTGAACTGTGTGTTCTGTTCCAGAAATCTCTTGTATAACCGCCAATCTGGAATGAATTGCCAAAATCGGCCCATGCATTATAAATGTTCACATAAAAATGAGGTGAAACAAATCGTCCCTGCAGAAAGCTGTTGGTTATTCCTTTGAACTGAAGATGACCACCAGTATGTGTATTGATACTATTATTATTACTGCCTCCTGTTGAAATAATGATATCCGCTTTGGGTGTTATACTGTAATAAACATGAGCTTCGCCTCGGATATGCCTGAAATTAAAATCAATGTTACGTTCGGGTATAGCAACAGGAGGTCCGAATACAGCACCGGTTCCCCCACCTGCATATACGCTATCATAAAATTCAAATTCTTTGCCGATAGCATACTCACCGGCAAACTTGTAAGCCCACTTATTATTGATCTTTGTTGCCTGGCGAATCCGGCCGCTGAACTGGTATTGATTGCCTGCACTTAAGGCCACCGTGGTGCCTTGTGATTTCCGCGGATCTTTTGTAATGAAATTAATGATCGCATTATGTGCATTGGGGCCGTACAGGGCGGTTTGCGGTCCTAATACTATTTCAATTCGTTCTATATCGTCTTTCACCAGGGAAAAATTGTTATGCATCGCCACGCTGCCGCTTAGTGGCTGCATGCTGTTGCGGCCATCCACCATCTGGAAAACTTTATTGTTGAATGCGTTGTTCAATCCCCTAGAATTGATAGAAGCATGATCAACGCCAGTGCGGATAAATTCAACACCCTGTACTTTCGATAATAATTCAAATGTATTCGAACCAGTGAACTGCTCCAACTCTTTTTTGCCAATCACCTGGACGGATGCCGGCGCATCCGCTATTTTTTCAGGACGTTTTGATGCTGACACAACTATATCATCCCCGGTTTTATAGGCCAAAGTCAAAGCGGCATCGGCGCTAATTACAGCACCCTCTGTAACGGTTACCGGCAATTCAAGGGTCTCATATCCTATATATGATATGATTAGAATGATTTTGCCTGCACTTAGTTTTGACAATGTATAAAAGCCATCGTTGTTTGTAGTAACAGAATTCGAACTTCCTCTTATTATTATTGTTGCTCCAGGCAATGCTTTGGCAGTTTCTTTGTCGGTAACTCTCCCGTCTATAGAACTCGTTTTCTGCGAATATAATACTGCGTGAAAAGCACTCAGTAGTAAAATCAATACAAGCTTTTTCATTGTCGTTGGTTTTTATTTTAATAACCAATCAGAAGCCCTGTAATTTTAAAAAACTGTTACGATACAGCTTACCAACGGGTAATTCCTTATTACCCACTTCGACAGTTTCATGAGTAAAGGATTTTATTTTACTAAGGGAAACAATATAGGAACGGTGTATCCTTGTAAACTGGCTGTCCGACAGCATTGCTTCTACGGAGGCAATGGTTTGTCGGGTAATGACAAATCCCTTTTCTGTAAACAGTTTTACATAGTCCTTATCACTTTCAATATAAAGTATGTCATCCAGTAGCACTTTAATCATTTTACGATCCACTCTCAGATAGATAAAAGAAGCGGCAGTTTTATTCTCCTCTGTTGTTTTTGAATTAAGCAGTTCGGCTTCCTGCTGCTTTTTCGGGAAAGCTTTATTCACAGCCCGTAAAAACCGATCGAAACGTATAGGCTTTAAAAGATAATCAGTCACATCCAGTTCAAACCCTTCGTGTGCATATTCTTTATGGGCTGTAGTAAAAATTATCTTCGGAACATTGCGAAGACTTCTTACAAAATCAGTACCTGATAACTGTGGCATACGTATATCAAGAAAGATTATGTCAGCCGAATTCTCCTGAAGGAATATAGTAGCGTCAATTGCATTTCCGAATTCCCCCGTTAAATGCAAGGAAGGAATTTTTTCAATATAACGCCGGATCACATCCCTTGCCATGGGTTCATCATCCACGATCAGGCATTTTACAGGTATGTGAGTTTTGTCAGGCATACAATATTTCAGCTGAAGGTTGGTTAATAGTATGCTGTGGTGCGTCCATTTTCACTAATTCAACCCTAAGATCCACTACAAAAACTTCTTCTTCCTCTCTGATCTGAAGATCATGTTTGTTTTTGTATAATAATTCCAGTCGCTGGCGGACATTACTGATCCCTAAGCCGGGTTTTATGGGAATAATTGCATTTACATCAGCTTTCCCGTTCATGAGTTTCATCACAAGCGTTGTTTCTTTTAACTCAATTGTAAGATTGATCCAAGGGTTTTCCAGCATATGGCTGGTTCCGTGTTTAAAACAATTTTCAATAAAGGGCAGCAGCAACAATGGTGCAATGTAAATATGATCTGACCGGTCAGGAGTCAATACATGCACATCCAGTTTATTCCCATAGCGGATCTTTTCCAGACCGATGTACTCACTTATCATCAGCAGTTCCTTTTTCAGGGATACCAATGGTTTTCTCCCTTCATATAAAATATACCGCAACAGATCAGACAAGTCCATTATCATTTTTGAACTCTTCGGCGATTCAGTTTGAGTTTGAGAGTAAATATTGTTGAGAGTATTAAATAAAAAATGCGGATGTACCTGTGCCGTCAACAACTGCAATTGTGCATCTGAATTTTCTTTTTGCAATTGCAGGTTGCGTTGTTCTTTTACATACCAGTGCTTAACCAGCTTTATTACCACCGCAAGAGCAGCTCCGGTCAGGGCGCCTTTTAAACTGCCTATAATGCCCATGGAAAAACTCACAGCAGGCAACCTTTGTGTATTTACCATGAATCGATCCGGTAAAATAAAAGCAAGGACCTTCGGATTAAGATGTTGTATCATCATTGAATTAACTACAACAGATAAAAATAAAAAAACAATAATCCACAAAAAAGCCTTCAGGTATTTACCAGGCAATATGAACCTGGGTAAAACAAAATACATCAAAGGATAAGCCAAGAGGGTTTGTGGAATAAGCAACAAGATACTTTCTGATACAGTAAAAGGAAGATTCCTGAAATAAGATATCTCCGGTTTACCCATAGGGCTTGCAGCATGTACAAACCCAAAATATAACCACCAGCAAAACCAAAACAGCAGGTGCCGCTTGATCCGGTCGCTTTTTTTCTCAGAAAATATAAAGCTGTTCTCCGTCATGTTTTTTCCGTTACTTAAAAATACTTTAATTATACTTTATTCAAACAGGTTATCTATTCATTTTGCGTCCGATGGATATGCCGGCACGACAAAGTCTTTTTATCGCAGATAAAAATACCCGGAGCCAGATGATTTTATTGCAAACCAGACACCCGATTTCTGTCTTGCTCCGTCAGTGACTGGTCGCTTTTACAAAATTCCGCATTCATTGAGCTATAGTTTTACCAAATAATTAATCAAAATATTTTTTCACCAAAAAATACAATCATGAAAATGTTTAAATTAGCTAAGATGAGTTTACTATTAATTCTACTGGCGCAAATGGCATTTCTATTCGAGTCCTGCCAAAAATCAGTTTCGCTGCCGGAGCAACCGGGCGATTCGGAGTTAGCAAAACAATATCCCGCAGATGTAGCTACTGCCTGGTTTAATTTATTAGCCAATATTGCAAAAACGAAACCTTATGTCCCTGCGCCATCACTGCGCATATTCGCATATAGTGGTTTGGCGCTTTATGAATCAGTAGTTCCCGGTATGCCATCTTATCAATCGATGTATAAATATTTAACGGGCAACAGCATTGAATTTGATAAGAAAAAAGATTATTACTGGCCTGCCTGTGCCAATGCAGCCATTGCCCGCATTTCATCACTAATAATGCAGAACTATGCGACGCCAAATCTCACCCAGGTACAGGCTTTAGAAAACTCACTTAATACTTCTTATCAATCGCAGATAACACCTGAACAGTTGCAACGCTCCAATGAGTTTGGAAGATATGTCGCTGACATTATTTATGAATGGAGTAAAACTGATGGCACTTTAAATCCCAATGGGACCTTGGCTGTTTGTCCTCCTTATGTGCTGTTGGGTGGCCCGGGCAACTGGGTGCCCACACCACCCGGTTTCTTTCCTGCCGCCGGCGCCTGCCAGGGAAACCTGAGAACATTTATCCCCAATATTGTAAATACGGTTTTACCTGCAGCGCATCCGGCATATTCCACCGATCCATCTTCTGCATTTTACCAGTCGGCCAATGAAGTGTATCAACGCAGGAATAATATTACTGCAGAAGAGATACGGTCAGTCAGCAACTGGAGAGATTTAGCTCCCAATTACAATCCACCGGCACACAGCCTAAAGCTTACAACAGAAATAATCAAAAAGGAAAATCCAAATCTTGAAGATGCTTCTGTAATCTTTGCCAAGCAAACCTTGGCTGCTTTTGATGCCGTTGCATCAGTTTTCAAAGCAAAGTTCCATTATGCGCTGATAAGACCGGTTACTTATATCAGAAATGTGATGGGATACGGAACCTGGAATTCTTTTGTCACCACGCCTCAAACTCCATCTTACCCGGATGAATTGTCTACAGCCGCATCCACAGTGGCCATACTTGAAAATTATTTTGGAGTAAATTATGCCGTAACAGACAGTGTCCATCAATCTACGCATGGTACTTTTTCTTATCCTTCATTAAATGCAATCCTGTGGGATGTGGTAGAGGCCAGGGTTAGTGGCGGGACCATCTTCAGATTTGCCGGAGAGGCCGGTGTAGCGCAAGGCCGTACAGTGGGGCAAATGATAAATGCGTTGCCGTTTAAAAAATGACCCCGGTATTGCAAATAATAACTAAGAAATCAAGATTAGTAAATATCTAAACCTGAAATCATGAAAAAGATACACTTTATTAAAATTATTATACTTGTTGTAATAATTTTTGTAAGTGCTAATTGCACAAAAGAGGCGCCAGCTACAGGTTATAGTCCTGGCACTAGTACTACCAATCCGCAGCCACCGATACCACCTAACCGGCCGCCTGTAGCTAATGCAGGGCTGGATTTTACAGGTAAATTATATAGTAACGAGATGTCATTAAGAGGGAATGCTTATGACCCGGATATGGGCAATACACTTAGTATAACCTGGACGAAAATTGCAGGGCAGGCATGTACCATCGTTTCTCCGCAAAGTCGCACAACATCTGTCACCAATCTTCTTGTGGGAGAATATCAATTTGAACTTTTAGCCTTAGATAACTATGGAGCAACCCATAGAGATACAGTAAATGTAAAAATTACTGGTATAGAGCCAATAACAAGCCCCGTAAATTTTTTTAACTTAAGCTGGGCTTGTCCAATGGGTTGCGGCATACCTATTTATGATATTTATAAATACATACCATCAAATACGCCCATCCGTGTTTTTATTAAATTAGTTAATACTGCTACCTGGCATGAAGCTCTCCCGATAAGTCAGTATTCGGGTAATAGCCCGGCATATTATTATGAAATTGATAGCGATAACAACATTTTTTTATATACAGATTATGCTGATATTAATATTGATGTAAGAATTTTGTTTTGATGCGAAGCTAAAAATACGAGTTGATCTTTTTTACTTTTCGATTTTATATCCGGAGAATAAATTTTAATCATGAAAAAAATACATTTTTTAAAAATCATTATACTTGTTGTAATAGTGATTGTAAATGCTGGTTGCAAAAAAGAGGCACCGGCCAACGGTAATGCTTCTATCAATCCGCCACCAGCTACTATTAATACTGCCCCAAAAGCAAATGCCGGCTCAGACAAAAATGTTTTTCTTCCAACTGATAGTTGCCTATTAGCTGGTTCGGCTTATGATAAAGAAAATAATATTCAAACGGTTCTATGGAGTAAAATTTCGGGTCCTTCATCTTTCAGTATTTCAAATGCAAGTGCCATGCTTACACAGGTAACGAGTCTTGCAGCAGGCACTTACTTTTTTGAATTGAAAGTATCTGATTCTGGCGGATTAAGTGATACAGATACTTTAATGGTAATGGTAGAGGAGAAAAGCCAACCAGTGGATGTATACGTTGCAGGAGGATACGGTGCACCCAAATACTGGAAAAACGGCCAGGAGGTATTGCTAAACCCTGACTTATCAGGAGATGACCTTGCCAGTTCTATAGCCGTTGTTGGGAATGATGTATATGTTGCCGGAGATGACAATGAGTTTTTTAATAGCACTACCTCGCCCCGGTATTGGAAGAACGGACAGGAAGTCAGGCTTACCAACGGTACTACTTATGCCGGAACAACTTCCATTGCAGTTGCCGGCAACGATGTTTATGTAGCAGGCTGGGAGTATGCCGGATCAAATTCTTTAGCTGTATACTGGAAAAACGGACAAAAAGTGGTATTAACAAATAGTATGTATGATGGTTCTGCAAATTGCATTGCTATTGTTGGCAACGATGTATATGTTTCGGGATATGAGTCGAATGGATCCGGCTATCATCATATTGCCAAATACTGGAAAAACGGCCAGGCAGTGGTACTAACAAATGGGCTGTATAGTTCCTTTGCAACTTCTATTGCTGTAGTTGGCAACGATGTATATGTGTCAGGTGACGAATATATCGGATCAAAACGTGTTGCCTGTTACTGGAAAAATGGCCAGAAAGTATTGCTAACTAACGGAATGAATGATGCCTTATCAACTTCTATTGCTGTAGTTGGCAACGATGTATATGTGACAGGCCACGAAGGAAATATTAACACTAACAATTTTGTAGCTAAATACTGGAAAAACGGCCACGAATTTTCACTTCCTAACGGGAGATTTGCAAATTCTATTGCTATTGAAGGTTCTGATGTTTACATTTCAGGTAATACCAATTCTTATAGCGGCGGCAATTCAGCCCGGTACTGGAAAAACGGGCAAGAAGTTGTGCTGCCAAATGGCTTCTATGCAACAAGTATTGTTGTTGTAAGGCGTTAGGTTCGATTCATGAAAAGCAAATTCTAAGTTAGGGAATTTTGCGTTATAAGCTGTAAATATAGTAGGCTTATGGTTCAGATGTTAGCAATACCCCGAACGTAAAATGTATTCTAAAAATGGGGGGCTAATGATAATTACGCTGTTGCCTTGAACAACGCAATTTTTTCAATGGAATAGTTTTTTATTATCCCTTTGATTTGGGGATGCGGAAGTTGATACGTTGAAGAAGCTTCTAATCCGCTTTCTTTTTTTTATTGTGACTCGTTGTAAATTCATTACTGCTATCTTTTGATTGCGATGTAACTGCTTTAGTAACCAATTTACTTCCAAACCGATCTTTAATATCATCTACGGCTTTGTAAAGATTAAGTTTCTCTACATTATTTTCAAACAAACTCATTTGCATGGTAAAAGGAATAAACTGGCTGAAGCGAACACCGAGTAAACGAACAGATCTTTGCTTTTGATAGGATTTGTTGAACAAGTCTTTTACTTTCCCAATCAGCACATCGTCCAATGCCGTGTAGTCAACTATTTCTTGCCGGGAGGTAGTTTCAAAATCAGCGTAACGAATTTTAACGGTGACACAGCCGGTTAGCTTTTCATCTTCTCTTAATGAATAGGCTGTTTTTTCTGTTAGTCGCACTAATTCTTTATGCAGAAATTCAAGATCCGTTTGGTTTTCAGGAAATGTGTTTTCATGGCTCATGCTTTTCTGTTCCCAATCATTTTCTACGGTTGAATGATCGATGCCATGTGCTTTTCGGAAAAGTGAAGGACCCCATTTCCCCAGATTTTGTTCCAAAATTTCAACCGGTGTTTTTGCAATATCTTCAATGGTATAGATGCCAAGTTCTTTTAAAGTTATGGCAGATTGTTTTCCAACACCTGGAATTTTTTCAATGGGTAATGGCCATAAAAAACTGGTTTCCCTGCCCGGTAAAATCTCTAAAAACCCATTGGGTTTTGCTTCATCGGTGGCAATTTTGCTGACCAGTTTACTGGTAGATAAACCACATGAAATGGGGAGTCCGGTTTCGTCGATGATTTGTTGTCTCAGGTCGGAGCAATACTGGGTAACATTGAAAAACTTATCCATGCCTGTGAGGTCGACATAAAATTCATCGATGGAAGCTTTTTCATATTGTGGCGATTTGGACGCAATGATATCGGTAACCCATCTTGAATATTTACTGTATTCTCCCCTGGTTCCTTGTAAAAGTATTGCATGCGGACACAGGCGCATGGCGGTTTTCATGGGCATAGCCGAATGCACACCAAATTTTCGGGCTTCATAACTGCAGGTGGTTACCACACCCCGGTCACTTGATCCGCCAACGATGACTGCTTTGCCTTTTAATGAAGGGTTGTTTAAAATTTCAACCGATACAAAAAAAGCATCGAGGTCAAAATGGGCTATATGTCTGGGTTGGTCACTCACTTCATTCAAAGTTAAGTACTAAGAAGAAAGGTTAATGATAATGCGAGAGTATCGAAAAATAAGAAAAAAATCACCCCAGGTAAATATCCAGCAAACCATCCGGTAAAGAAACCTGTATATTCTTTTTTTTGTGATCGATTTTCAGCAGGGTTGATTCATTCAAAGGGATGAGTACTTCCTTTTCATTTATTTCAATCCGGCAAAGAATCTGATGGGGTTGTTCCAATATTTCCAGCACTTTTCCAAGTGCTTTTTTGTTTTCAACTATTTCATATCCCAATAAACTGATGGGGCTTGACTGATCTGCAAATTTTTTAAAATCGTTTTCGCTGATCCATACTTCTTTTTGCAAAATAGTCATAGCAGATTCTTTGCTGTCAACCGTTTCCAGTTTTACAATCAATTCATTCCTGCTTTTTGCTTTTGCATCTTCAATAAACCAGGGAAGGAATGATTCCTTCCTGTCTTCAATAAAAATAACTTCCAGTTCTTTTAATAAAGACATGTTGCCAAGAGAATGAGTCATGATCATCTCTCCATTGGTAGCATAGGTTGCTACCAGTTTTCCAACCTTGAAATATTCTTCCATGTATAAATCTTAAATGATTTTTCTTGTTCAAAAATAATATAAGGTCAAACAAAAAAAGCTGACATCAAAGATGTCAGCTTAATACGTTTTAAAAAAGAGGTCAATTAGCTTTCGTTGCTAACTTCACCTTCTGATTTATTTTCTACTTTACGTACAGTAGGAGTAGGTGTTCTCTGGCTTCTTTTCGCTCTTCTTGAATCTTCCTGGCGTCTTCTTACCTGGGCTTCATGATCTGAATGCCAACTCTGGAATTTATCCATAGCTGTTGCTTCATCAAAAAGGCCAAGTGTTACACCACGCAATAAATGCTTCAGGTATAATACACCTTTGAAAGATAAAATTCGGCGAACGGTATCAGTAGGCTGAGCTCCGTTACCTAACCACTCCAACGCTTTCTGGCGATCCAATTGAATGGTTGCCGGAATCGTTAAAGGATTGTAAGTACCGATTTTCTGAATGAATTTCCCATCACGTGGGCTGCGGCCATCTGCAATTACAATAAAGTAAAAAGGTCGTTTTTTAGAACCGTGGCGCTGTAATCTAATCTTGACTGGCATCGTAAATAAAAATTTAAATGCGTTAAAAAAATTGTTTAATAGGACTGCAAATGTATGAAAGAGAATTCAATATCCAAAAGCAAATTAAATTTAATAACCACTTTTTAAGGAAAATTTTATATCAAAAATCTATTTATTTTTTTCCTATGCCCGGCATCATCCTGCCCAT
>JAYWCV010000228.1:0-2503 GCA_043780275.1 Chitinophagaceae bacterium | reverse complement strand
CCAAATACTTAAACAATAAAAACAGCCGAGCAGGCTTCCTAAAAAGCCTTGCCCGATCATTTTTTTTATTCTGTAAATTATATCAAAGGGACCGTCTTCTTTACTTAACAAATGGGTAATACGCCATGCAGCTAAAACAGCTATAGAAAAATAAAAAAAAGAAGATCTCATGTATTATATTTATTTCGGCTGTAAATAAATAGCAGTACCAACAGCACCGGGATTACCAATGCCTCCGTTATAACCATTTGTTCTTCTGATAGCAGCATCAAGTGAGAAAGATAAAATGGCAAATTGTTCACCCGCTCTTAACCAACCTCCTTCGGCGGCAGAAGGTCGTATTTCAACAGAAACAAAATCAGTTGTTGCAAAATCTCCCAATGTGCCAAAATAACCCGGGCAGCCGCCGGCATCTGTATTTGCAGGGTTGCTGCCGGATGCAAGTACACCGGTACCTACTGTTCCCGCAATTATTGAAGGACTAATAATATCTACTTCAATTTGTTGAGGGCATTTACCCATTGTAAGTGAATAGAAATCTGTAAAGCCCCATTGGTCGAATGCTTTAAATTTAACGATAATTGTGGTATTCATTTCACTTGGTTTTAGTTTAAATAAACCGCAGGGAACACTTTCAATAATACTTGTAAATGCTACACCACCAAATCCATAATCAAGAGGTCTGTTGTTGATGTACAAGGCAATCAGATCTTTTGCGCCGGGTACTAAATTGCCGGCAGCATCGTAGCCTTCTACCAAAAAATATACTTTTCCAGGTGTGCCGGCTTCGTAAATTCCGCTGCTTAACTGCATGTATCTGTCTAAATTTGAAAACTCCCAATCAACTCCATCAAAAAACACTTCTGCCTGAATATTTATATACGCTGATACAGTTTGAGCAGCGCCTCCGTCTACCTGTAAATTTGTAGGAAAAGGTCCAACCAGATCGCCATCATACAAAGGGATAAAACGGTTTGAAAATTTGGGATGTTTATACGTTTCCTGAACAAACTGCCAGCTTCCACCTGGTTTTTTGTAGCGGATGGTGTAGTTCCTCACTAACGGATCATTCATTTTTCTTTGTAAATTATACATACAACCCTTAACATCTATAAGGCTTCCCCAACATGCGCAATCAACAGCAAAACCCGCGGTGGAATTATGTACGGTTACTGTTCCTTTAGAACTTAAATGATTATTATATCCGTTTCTATCTAATGCAACCGTGCTTAAACTTCCGCTACTATTTTGGCTGCCCCCAATGAAAATGTTTCCCAGACTGCCTACCAGGTTTCCATTAAAGCATAAAGAAGTGGGCTTTACTTTTTCTAATGGAAGACAAAAATCTATCCTTCTTATTTGAGGAACATTAAAATAAGGGGAACTTTCATACAAAGTAACTGCAGGGTGTAAGCTATCTGCAATGGATACAATAATATCAGGTCTTGCCTGCACCAATACATCTTCCCAGCCTGCCACATCGTCAAAAATTTCATGTACTAATTCGTCAAAACTTTGGGTAAACCTAAATATATAATTACCGTTCATATCAGTAACTGCATTGCCTAAATAGGTTTTATCTCCGTTACCAATATATGGTCCGCCGGCTAATTCAGCAATACTGCGATCGTATTCATCAAAGTTTAAGGTTAGGTTGGCACCTGCTTCTGTGGTGCAACGCAGCCTCAAGTGATCAGCAATTTTACCAATGCTTATTTTATCAATTGCTGTAACTGAATCTTTTATATTTTTTGCAGAAAGGCTTACCGTTTTATCTAATTTAAAATTTGTTAGTAAATTATTTGTTTCAGCGTTAGTGGCTGTTTCATTTAAAAAATTTGTTGTTGGTGCCTTCACCCTGTTAAATACATCAACCGTTTTTTGAGGTAGTTGTACTTCATCGGTAAGGTTAATCATCATTGGTTTAAAAAAGTCGATGGGATCTGGAGGGTTAGGATTAGATCCGGGAACACGTTCGGGATATAAAATTGTAATTACTTCTTTTAGTTTGTCAATTTTTAGGGCGTCTAAAAGCTTTTTGTAAGTATCAATTACTACCCATCTTCTTATACATGGGTTAATTATACACTGGTTACTGTACAAATTTACATTGCCATAAATAAGGTAATCTGTAATTAAAGCGGGCGAGGTACAAGTAAGTACGAGGTCATTAAAATCCTTGTCACTTCCTGCATCGTTAGACTCAATATCAAAAATAAAATTACCACTTGCAATTACCGGGAATTTTATTCGGGTATCTGACAACCGAAATCCATTGCCCGGGTCGTTCAAAATTACAATACTCCACTGAGTGCCGGTAACAGTAACTGAATCAGAATTTATCACCGCATCGTAAGTTCCATTACCTGACGATGCTCCGGTAACTATATATTTTTGAGCAAAAGCGGCTTCGATGGACTTTACACTGATTGTCCAGTTGCCTTGCATAGATATAATCATAATAGGAGGTTTGTGTCTGTAATTAAATACAGACCTGTTGAAA
>JAYWCV010000227.1:0-18416 GCA_043780275.1 Chitinophagaceae bacterium | reverse complement strand
GAACATTATGCAGGAAAGTTCCCATTATGGCTTGCGCCATTACAGGTTAAAATTTTACCGATCAGCGAAAAATTTAATGACTTTGCAATTTCTGTTTTAGATAAGCTGAAAAAAGCTGATATTCGCACTGAAATTGACGATAGAAGTGAGAAGATTGGTAAGAAGATCAGGGATACAGAGATCATGAAAGTTCCTTATATGCTTGTTATCGGTGAGAAAGAAGTGACTGAAGGAAAAGTTTCTATTCGTCGTCAGGGAAAAGGCGATCAGGGATCGATGGATGTGGAGGAATTTGTGAAAATGATTTCGGATGAAAAAAATTCAAGAAGAGGTATCGAATAAAATTTCGTATTTTATAAAAAAGCGTAAACCCAATTTAATAATAAAAAATAGTAAATGGCATTATCCAGAAGCGGAAACAAAGGCTTAAGAGGTCGTTTCCCTCAAAAAAAAGGACCCGAGCACAGAATTAATAATTTAATCAGGGTTCCAAAAGTTCGATTAGTTGGTGACAATGTAGAAGTTGGTATCTATTCCATACAAGATGCACTAAGAATTGCGAATGAACAGGAATTAGACCTTGTAGAAATTTCTCCTCAAGTAGACCCGCCGGTTTGTAAAGTAATCGATTATAATAAATTTCTTTACGACAAAAAGAAGAAAGAAAAGGAAATGAAGGCCAAAGCCAAGGCCTCAGAAGTAAAGGAAATTCGTTTTACACCCAATACCGATGATCATGATTTTAACTTTAAGGCTAATCATGCTGAGAACTTTTTGAAGGATGGAAATAAAGTAAAAGCCTATGTTCAGTTTAAAGGAAGGGCTATTATGTTTAAAGATCGTGGTGAATTATTGTTATTGAAATTTGCAGAACGATTGGCTGAGTTTGGAATTTTGGAAAGTATGCCTAAAATGGAAGGTCGCAGAATGCATGCCATGTTTGCACCTAAGGGAAAAAAGAAATAATTAACCAACTATAAATAATCCAAGACCCGGCTTTAAACCGGGTCTTTTTTTGCGTATGAATATAGAATCATTAAGAGCGTTTTGTTTGTCGCTGCCGGTTGTTACTGAAGACATCAAATGGGATGATGACCTTTGCTTTTCAGTAGGGGGAAAGATGTTTTGTGTTGCCTGGATGGGCTTGCCAATGAAGGTTTCATTTAAAGTAAGGGAAGATGAGTTTGAAGAACTTTCTCAAGCCGAAGGTTTTATACCTGCACCTTATATGGCAAGGGTAAAATGGGTTCAATTAAAAAAAGTTGAATTGATTGATGATAAGACGTTTAGAAATTATATAATGCAGTCATATGAACTGGTTATAGCAAAATTGACAAAGAAAATGCGCAAAGAATTGGATCTATTACAGTAACTGAATGATTTCGAAGAAATTTTATTGATTTTTAAAACATCCAACCTATCTTTGCAACCCTTTAAAAAGGGAAGTTTTTTCAATCTGCTTTTTATTTAAGTATAAAAACAGGAAAGAATAATTATCTGAAAAGGCCCACCAAGAGTCTCCCTGTGGAGAACGCCTTAAAGATGTAATAATAAATTATAGGTAAAATGCCTAAAGTAAAAACGAACTCCAGTGCTAAAAAAAGATTTAAAGTAACTGGAACCGGCAAGATCACTCACCAAAAAGCCTTCAAACGTCACATTCTAACTAAAAAATCTAAAAAGCGTAAGCGTAACATGCGTCTTGATGGACAGATTGCTCCTTCGCATGTGGATTTTGTTAAACGACTATTAAGACTTAAATAAGTCTTAACTATTTAACCAAACTCAATTTTTAAATTTTAAACTAATTAGATATGCCACGTTCAGTAAATGCAGTTGCTTCTAAAGCACGCAGAAAAAGAATAATCAAACAAGCCAAAGGATATTATGGTAAACGTAAAAACGTTTATACAGTAGCCAAAAACGTTGTTGAAAAAGGGATGACTTACATGTATGTAGGTCGTAAATTAAAGAAAAGAGAGTACCGTGCATTATGGATTGCCCGTATTAATGCAGCAGTTCGTGCAGAAGGTATGAACTATTCTCAATTCATTTTTAAGTTAAAAGAAAAAGGAATTACCCTTGATCGTAAGATGTTAGCAGACTTGGCCATGAACAATCCGGAAACATTTAAAAATCTGTTCGATCAGATCAAAGGATAATATCATTGCAACAATAGGTAAGCCGGATATGAATTTCATATTCGGCTTTTTATTTATATAAATAGGCGAACAAAGCAATGACCTGTATTTTTTCAGGTAGAAACGCATTTTTATGTTGCAAAAAATTACTTTTGTAATCTTTTAAAAATTAATACCAAAGCCCCGAAGTTTAATTAATGAATAATACGTATAACGACCTGGTACAGCAAACCTTCAATTTCCCTCAGGAAGGGTTTGAAGTAAAAGACAATTATCTCCGTTTTAATGGTGTAGATATTAAAGCTTTGATAGATAAATATGGTACACCCCTGAAGCTTTCTTATTTACCCAAAATAGGACAACAAATAAACAAGTCTAAAACAATGTTTGCTAATGCTTTTAAAAAGTATAAGTACGAAGGACAGTATTATTATTGTTATTGTACAAAAAGCTCTCATTTTTCTTTTGTAGTAGAAGAAGCTTTATCACATAATATTCATCTGGAAACTTCGTATGCTTATGATATTGATATCATTAAGAAATTACACGAAAAGAAAAAAATTACCAAGGACATTCATATCATTTGTAATGGCTTTAAACAAAAGTCATACACCAAGCGAATTGCCAGTTTATTAAATAGTGGTTTTACAAACGTAATACCCGTATTGGACAATAAGGAAGAATTAAAGGACTATGCCAAGTCGGTGAAAGTACCTTTTAAATTAGGCATTCGGGTAGCTGCAGAAGAAGAACCCAATTTCCCTTTCTATACATCCCGTTTGGGCATCAATGTAAAAGACATCCTTGAATTTTATGTAGACAGGATAGAAGGATATGAAAGCAAGTTTCAATTGAAAATGCTGCATATTTTTTTAAATAAAGGAATAAAGGATGATGTCTATTATTGGAGTGAGTTGAATAAAATAATCAACCTGTATTGTCAGCTTAAAAAAATATGTCCGGAATTGGATTCAATAAATATCGGTGGTGGATTCCCGATAAAGCACTCCTTAGGTTTTGATTATGATTATCAATTCATGATCAATGAAATTGTACGCAATATTAGAGATGCCTGTAAAAAAGCAAAAGTGCAGATGCCAAATCTTTTCACGGAATTTGGAAGCTTTACCGTTGGCGAAAGTATGGCTCACATCTATAGTGTAATTACCGAAAAGAAACAAAACGATAGAGAGAACTGGTATATGATCGATTCTTCTTTCATCACTACATTACCAGATACCTGGGGAATTGGTGAGAGGTTTCTGTTATTACCAATTAATAAATGGGAAGGAGAATACCAACGAGTAGTTTTAGGTGGAATAACCTGCGATAGCCATGATTATTACGACTCGGAAGAACATATTAATGAGGTATTCTTGCCAAAGGTTGACGATGGTGAACCGTTGTATCTTGGGTTTTTTCATACCGGTGCTTACCAGGACCAGATTAGCGGTTATGGAGGAATTAAACATTGCCTTATCCCTTCTCCAAAACACGTTATTATCAGTTATGATAAAAATGGCAAACTGCATGATTGGCTTTATGCTAAAGAACAAACTGCTCAAAGCATGTTAAAGATTCTTGGTTATTTGTAATGCTAATTTCAGGAAGTTGAAATTATTTTTAATTGTTAAAAGGCGATATGAAAAGGATTCTTTGTTTGACTTTTGCCTTCTTTGTTTTTCATAATATCGGGTTGGCTCAACATGCAGAAGACTCGGTAAAAAATGTGATCAACAGCATGTTTACGGCAATGCGGAATGCAGATTCCAATTCTTTGAAGTCTGTGTTTAGTGATGCTGTAATACTTCAAACCATTGCTACTTCAAAAGAAGGGGATCAAATTGTTCGAACGCAAAAAATCGAATCTTTTATACAATCTATTTCGTCATTATCGGTAAATGATGCAGATGAACAAATTAAATTTGAAACAATAAAAATAGATGGGCCCATGGCAATAGTCTGGACGCCATATAAATTCTATTATAAAGGGAATTTCAGCCATTGTGGTGTAAATGTATTTCAACTCGTAAGGTTGAAAGAAGGCTGGAAAATAAATTATTTGATTGATACCAGGCGAAAACAGTATTGCGAATAAAACCCCCATGTAGATACATAGGGGTTAACTAAAACTAACTGCCTGCCCAATCTGAAGATCATTCAGGCGGGCTTATGAGAAATTTTTCTGTATTATTTTACCGTAATCTGTTTTGTTGCTGCTTTGACCTCTGGTTTTTTTGGAAGGTTTAATGTCAACACACCATTTTTGTAATTAGCTTCAATTTTAGAGCTGTCAATTTTGTCTGAGTTTTTAAAAAATTACAGTTTTTACATGTCAAAAATTCAGATATGAGAACAATTTTATGATAGAGTAGACTTTATAAATCTTAATTATCTAATCCTTGCAAGATTTTAATTAATTTTGCATTTTACTTATCAAAACAAATAAAATGTATCCAGCAGAAATAGTAATACCGATGAAAGAGGAGTTAACAGAAAATGGATTTTCTGAAATGTTGACTTCAACAGATGTAGAAGCACAATTAGCAAAGCAAGGAACTACTCTTGTTATGATCAATTCAGTTTGTGGATGTTCCGCAGGAACAGCCCGGCCTGGAGTTTTAATGTCTGTTACTAATGCAACCACTAAGCCAGATTTTTTAACGACAAGTTTTGCCGGCTTTGATTCAGAAGCAGTGAATACTTTGCGTCAGCATTTAATGCCTTATCCTCCATCATCTCCAGCTATTGCACTTTTCAAAAATGGGGCTTTGGTTCATTTTATCGAACGTCATCAGATTGAAGGACGTTCTGCACAAATGATTGCTCAAAATCTGATCAGTGCTTTTGATGAGCATTGTAATTAATAAAAAATATCTTTTCATAATAAAACCTTCCAATGGAGGGTTTTTTATTTTGAAAAGAAGCACAGTTTTTCTGTAAATATGCTATTTTACTTTATCATTGCTTATATCAAGTAAACAGTAATTATGTATCCCAACCTTTATTATGCTTTCAAAGATATTTTTGGTATCGAATTGAATTTTTTGCACTTCGTCAATTCGTTTGGCTTTTTTGTAGCTATTGGTTTTATTGTAGGAGCTTTTGTTTTGTCACTGGAATTAAACAGAAAAAGCAAACAAGGTTTAATGAAGCCAACCGAAGTAAAGCTGATGGTTGGTGAGCCAGCTACTCTTATTGAATTATTGAGTAATTTTTTATTGGGGTTTGTGCTGGGTTATAAAATTCTGGGTTTATTCATTATGAACAAATCTTTGACAGACGACCCCCAGGCATTTATTTTCTCTTCTATCGGTTCATGGCCAGCAGGTATAATATTAGGGCTTGCGTTTAGTGGTTTAAAATGGTATGAAAAAAATAAACAAAAACTAGCAAAACCGGAAGAAAGAAAGATCCGTATCTGGCCACATGATAGAGTAGGAGACATAACTATTATGGCGTTGATTTTCGGAATATTGGGAGCTAAGCTTTTTGATATTTTCGAAAATTGGTCCGATTTCCTTTTACATCCATCTGAATATATTTTTTCTCCGGCTGGGTTGACATTTTATGGCGGATTGATTTGTGCATCAATAGCAATCTGGATTTATGCACAAAAACACAATATTGGTTTCTGGCATTTGAACGATTCAGCCGCTCCTGCTTTAATGCTGTCTTATGCTGTTGGCAGAATTGGGTGCCAGGTATCCGGAGACGGAGATTGGGGTATTGTAAATCTTTCGCAAAAACCATTTGCATGGTTACCTGATTGGATGTGGTCCTACACATACCCAAATAATGTGAACGAAGCAGGCGAAAAAATTGCCGGTTGTATAGGCAAATATTGTAATGAGTTGCCACAGGGTGTTTATCCAACTGCTTTTTATGAAACAATGATCTGTTTTGGACTTTTTGGAATATTATGGTTAGTAAGAAAAAAATTAAAAGTTCCCGGTACTGCTTTTGCGTTATATCTCATGCTTAACGGGATGGAACGATTCTTTATTGAAAAAATAAGGGTCAATATTAAGTTTGATTTTTTGGGAATTCAGGTAACACAGGCAGAAATAATATCAAGTTCACTCTTTTTATGTGGTTTAATTTTGTGGATAATCCTTAAAAAAAATGTGCAAAAAGAAAAATAGCCGATTTGCTTGCATGTAAAAATATTTTGCAATACTTTGCCCTTTCTTAGACCAAAGGCTCAAATAAAATCCTGTTATAACATTTTGTGAAAATACTTCTGGGCTTCCAGACAGATTATTATTTAATAGTATCTGTTATGAAAACCGGATTAATACTCGTAGTTTTGTATTTCGTTCGTACTTGGATATTTTAACTATCTTTTTACAGCAACCTGCAAACTAAGGCTCAAATCAAACGTTATTAATTAAATTCTATTTACAATTATGCGGCAACTAAAAATCGCTACTCAGATTACCAACAGAGATTCTCAGGCAGTTGAAAAATATTTACAGGAAATTTCTAAAATCTCCATGATCACACCAGAAGAGGAAACCATTCTGGCTCAGAAAATTAAAATGAGCGATCAGAGGGCTTTAGACAAATTAGTACAGGCTAACTTACGATTTGTTGTTTCTGTAGCAAAACAATATCAACACCAGGGATTATCTCTGAGTGATTTAATCAATGAAGGAAATTTAGGTTTAATAAAAGCAGCTCAGCGTTTCGATGAAACGAAGGGATTCAAATTCATTTCTTATGCAGTGTGGTGGATTCGTCAATCCATTCTCCAGGCTTTAGCCGAGCAAGGTCGTTTAGTTCGTTTACCTCAAAACAAAATTGGAACATATAATAAGGCCAATAAAGCATATATGGCTTTTGAGCAAGAGCATGAAAGAGAGCCTTCTACAGAAGAATTGGCTGAAATTCTTGAAATGAGTGAAACAGAAATTAACAATATTTTTAAAAGTAATACCCGTCACACTTCTTTGGATGCACCGGTACATGAGGCAGAAGATGTAGCCATGGGGGATTTACTTCAGGGTGGTGACGAAACAGATGAGGATGTCATGAAAGACTCTTTAAGAAACGAAATTCGCCGTATTCTTAAATCGCTGAGTCCACGAGAAGCGGAGATAGTTAATGCATATTTTGGATTGGATGGTGAAAATGGTGTTACTATTGAGCAAATTGGTCAGAAATATGATTTGACGAAAGAACGAATTCGTCAGATTAAAGAAAGAGCAATCAAACGTTTACAAAAAGCACGTTTTAGCAATGCTTTAAAAGCATATTTAGGCTAATATTATATACTTAAGATGGGTTATCTTATGCAGCGCTGATGAATTATCAGCGCTGTTTTTTTATAAAAACGAAAAGAAGGAACTTGTTTGATAAAAACAATTACGAATTTTGGCGAACAATGGAATATAGTTATACCTGTAATGGAACCCCGTTTTCTATACCAACCAAAGTAATCAGCAATATAAGTAATGGTGCATTAGGCTATTTTGGAGGATATGCCTGTCAGTTCAAACAGATTATTATTCCTCTATAAAATTGACTGGGGCAAGTAATATTAATCACATTTTGTTTCAAGGTTTAGATTTATTTTTGATCGGTTTTTAAATTTTAATGAATGGAAAATACTGTTACAGAGAAAGTACATTGTTTAATAATAGGATCTGGGCCTGCAGGGTATACGGCTGCAATCTATGCTTCAAGAGCAAATCTGAAACCCGTTTTATACCAGGGAATTCAGCCGGGAGGACAATTGACCATTACTACTGAAGTGGAAAATTATCCGGGGTATCCGGATGGTATTCAAGGGCCGGAAATGATGGTTCATTTTGAAAAACAAGCAACCCGTATGGGTGCCGATGTGCGTTATGGTTTAGTAACAAGTGTTGATTTTTCTACAAAGCCATTTAAAGTAATGATTGATGAGGAAAAACTCATGGAAGCTGATTCTGTCATCATATCCACAGGAGCAGCTGCTAAATGGCTTGGACTGGAGAGTGAGCAAAGATTGAATGGCTATGGTGTTAGTGCATGTGCGGTATGTGATGGTTTCTTTTTTCGTGGAAAAGAAGTGGCTATTGTGGGTGCAGGTGATACTGCTGCCGAAGAAGCCCTATACCTTTCAAAACTTTGTACAACGGTTCACTTATTTGTACGAAGGGAGGAAATGCGAGCAAGCAAAGTAATGCAGGAAAGGGTTTTAAAAACGCAGAATATAAAAATATACTGGAACACGGAGACCGATGAGATTCTTGGTGAAAAATCAGTTAATGCTGTACGGATAAAAAATAATATCAGCAATGAACTGCAAACAATTCCGGTCAGTGGGTTTTTTGTAGCTATTGGTCACAAACCCAATTCAGATATTTTTAAAGATTGGCTAACCATGGACGATGCCGGATATATACAAACCATTCCAGGCACGTCTAAAACAAATATTGAAGGTGTTTTTGCATCCGGAGATGTGCAGGATAAAATTTATCGTCAGGCCGTTACTGCAGCCGGAACGGGTTGTATGGCTGCATTAGATGCAGAAAGATACTTGAGTGAAAAAGGAATTGTATAAGTGTAGATCAACAGAATCCTTCAAACATGAATGAATATTTTATCATTGAATTAAAAGATGTGCGATTTTTTGCTTTTCATGGTTGCTATGAATTGGAGCGAAAAGTAGGAACAGATTTTATAGTAAATCTGAAAGTCTGGTATAAGCCAAAACCAGCTACAGATTTTCAACTGAATGATACGGTCAATTATGTTTCTTTATTTGAATTGGTTAAAAAGGAAATGCAGGTTCCAACAGCTTTATTAGAAACTTTAATTTCAAAAATGGAGGTTTCTATTCATAATCAATTCCCGGAAATAAAAGAAATGGAGATATCCATTACCAAACAAAATCCTCCAATACTCAATATGGCAGGCAAAGTTGCTGTTTCTTTTAAAAAATTATATTAAACGATTTTTGAAATCCAGCGATTACTTTTTATATAATATAGTGATGCGGTGAATATAATTCCCCAGTAAATTATTTCGGCACTCCATGCCCAAACCAGTGGCAGTTTCCAATACACCATGATAAAGTATATGTAAATAAAATAGGTTGAAATAGCAATCATTTCTATCAATACATTCACTTTTGTATTTCCAGTCCCAGTTACAGCATTCAACCATACGGAGGCTATACACATGCCTATAACGCCAATAGAAACCATTCTGACAACAGGAATAGCTTCGCTTACAAAAAAATCATCTCGTCCATATAAGTTTAAAAAAACCTCCGGAAAAACATTGATTAAAAGACATAAAACCAAAGTGAAAGATAAGCTCAACAACATGATCTTGTTTACCAGGAAAATGACCCGGTTTCTTTTTCCCTGACCAATAATATTACTCACCATGCTGTTGGTAGTACTGGCAAAGGCCCAGATAAAAATGCCGAAAAAACTGAAAAAATTTCGCATAGTATTACTAATGGCAAGATCTCTTTCACCGTAATGTTCAATCAATACATAAAAAGTCAACCAGGCAACCACACTTAAGGCCCATTGTAAAATCAGTGGAGATGATTGTCTGAAAATCAAGCTGGATAAGGGGTAGTTGAATTTAGGGAATTTGAATAAGGAAAATTGATGATGTAATTGTTTGTAAAATATCAACCCAAAAACGATGATGACTCCAGAGAATTCGGCTATTAAAGAAGCCACAGCGGCTCCATCGAAGCCGAGTTTTGGGAATCCCCAATGACCAAATATCAACGCATAATCCAACACAATATTTATGAAAGCTTCGGCAAAGAATCCATATTTTAAAAGCCGTCCATTATTCGATCCGATGAGAAAAGCATTTCCCACTTGGAATAAAAAAAGAAAGGGCAATCCCCAAACCCTGATCTTTATATACCCAATTGCTTCCTGTTGAACACTTGCAGAATGTAAACTGGCCTTCAGGAAAACAGGTGCAATAACATAAGTAAGTGCAATGGAAATAAATGCAAAACTGAGGGCAATCCAAAGTGATTGCGTAAACATTTTTCCGATGTCTTCAATCCGGTTTTCACCTGCTCGTCTGGAAATCAAAGCCTGTAGTCCATTGTTCAATCCATTGCCTATAACGGCTACCAGCATATAAAAAACGCCGGTGATGCCTGCAGTACCCAGTTCAGACTCTCCAAGCTGGCCCAGGAAAACATTATTGGTAATAAAGTTTATCTGGGGAACAATCATAGCCATACTGATTGGTATGGCAATTTGCAAAATCTGCTTATTGCTAATATTGACTTGTAAGCTATTTGTACTCATCTTTTTAAAAGAAGCGCAAACTACATTAAAGCATTTTCAACACAAAAAACGTTTGGTGGGTTTCCAACCTTAAAGGGACGGTTTCAAAATTTATATTATTATTGCATGAATCAAATTTGACGGCTTGAAACAGTTATTTCATTTTACTAAAGAAACAATGGTTGATCCCTCTGTTTCTAATCTATATTTTGTAATTGGAGACAGGCATTGCTGTTTTGGAATTCTTGACCATAAGGGCAATGAATTACAGCAATTATCATATTACCTTTTGGATGGCAGCAATGAATTTACACTTTATGAACTGTTTGAAAAACACCCGGAGCTAAATGGCTCATTCAACGAAACGAAAGTAAGTTATTATTATCCGGAGGCCGTATTATCACCATCACATATCGGTCATTTTGAAAATGATGGAACCATACTGGAAACAATATATGGTCCTTCATTTAATAAGATAATCATTTCTGAAAATATTGGCGAATGGCAAATCAATAATGCATATGCTGTTCCCGAAAAAATACATCAGTTCCTGAGTAATAAATATGCGAAAGGAAAATTCTGGCACGAATACTCCGTTGTACTTCGTATGCTTTTAGCAGAAACCGGAGATGCTGATTCATTGATCATCGATTTTATTCCAGATCAGTTTGCCGTGTATGTTATTAAAAACGGGCAATTTCAATTAGCACAAAAGCAAGCGTATAAAAATGCGGAGGACCTGATTTATTTCCTGGTTAAATTATGTGAGCAATTTTCTATTGACCGCCAAAATGTAAAACTGTTGATCTCGGGTTTGATAGATCAAGATTCAGGAATTTATAATTCATTGCAACAATATTTTATTGATATTGAATTCAGAAAAATGTTGGGAGAAATTAAGATGGATGAAAACATGAACACGGAACCGGCACATTATTTTGTTTCGCTTTTTAATCTTTCAACATGCGCATAATCTCCGGCGACTTAGGCGGAAGGCGGATAAACCCGCCGACAAAAATGCCCAAAACAAGGCCTACAACGGATATTGCTAAAGAAGGACTTTTTAATATTTTACAAAACAATCTTGATTTTGAAAATTTAAAGACACTGGATATTTTCGGAGGTACCGGTAGTATTAGTTATGAGCTGGCATCCAGAGGAGCAATTGATTTGACAATTGTAGAAATGGACAGCAAAATGTATGAGTTCATTAAAAAAACATCTACAGATTTAAAAATTGAAAATTTCCTTGTAATTAAGATGGACGTTTTTAAATATATTTCAACTTGTGCTGAGCAGTTTGATTTTATTTTTGCCGGACCACCCTATGCGTTAACCACGATAGATGATCTCCCGGTTTTGGTTTTTGAAAAACAGTTACTGAAGCCCGGAGGATGGTTTATCCTGGAGCATACTCCTCGAAATAATTATGAAAAATTTCCTTTCTTTAAGTTATCCCGAAACTATGGCTCTACCATTTTTTCCATTTTTATTCAACCGGCAAATGAATAATCAGATATGGTATTCAGTAAAATTGATTCGCATTAATTTTGTTTATAATATTTTTACGAAATGCGCAAAGCAGCAATCAGGGAATCGTATAAAGCCAAAAGAGCTGAACTAAGTAGTGCAGATAAAAATCGTTTTGATGATTTGATGTTGATACATTTTCAATCGCTCCCAATTCCATTTTTACATACCCTTCTTTCGTACTGGCCAATTTCTGAAAACAAGGAAGTAAATACACATTTATTTGCCGACTATCTGGAGTTTCTCAATCCCGGAGTTTTATTGCTTTATCCAAAAGCCAATTGGGAAGATCTATCCATGCAAGCTATTCAGGTTACTAATGATACGGAGTTTGTAAAAAACATACATCATATTTATGAACCGGCAAATGGATTAGAAATAGAAGCAGATGAAATAGATCTGATATTTGTTCCGCTTTTGGTTTGTGATATTAAAGGATATCGTGTGGGATATGGAAAAGGATTTTATGATAAATTCTTGATGAAATGCCGTAAAGATTGTATCAAAATCGGCCTGTCTTATTTTGAGCCTATCAATGCCATAGATGACCTCCATGAATATGACATACCTTTGAACTATTGTATAACGCCTCAAAAAACTTATGTATTCTAACTGGTTCCTGAAATCATTCCGGATACTTTTATTGCCCTTTGCTATTATTTATTGGGTAGTAATTTGTGTTCGGAATTTTCTTTTTGATAAAAACATAATTAAATCAACTTCTTTTGGGTTGCCGGTAATTTGCGTAGGAAATTTATCGGTAGGTGGTACAGGTAAATCACCCATGATCGAATTGCTGATAAATGATTTGAAAGATCAGTACAAGCTGGCGGTAATAAGCCGTGGTTATAAACGGAAAACAAAGGGATATGCATTGGCGTCAGCTTCTTCTACAGCATTGGATATTGGCGACGAGCCATTACAGTTTCATTTAAAATTTCCGGAAGTGCCGATAGCTGTTGGCGAAGCCAGAATTATAGCCATACCGGAATTGTTGCAGGATAAGCCAGAAACAGAAGTCATTCTTTTAGATGATGCATTTCAACACAGGTCTGTAAAACCTGGATTCAATATTTTGCTCACAGATCAAAATAATTTATTTACCCGTGATTTTTTTTTACCAACCGGCGATTTAAGAGATTTAAAATCCAGTTATAAAAGAGCGGACACTATAATTATTACAAAATGTAAACCACTACTATCTGCAGCAGAAAAAATAGAATTTATCAAGGAGATTGATCCACAAAAACATCAATCTGTTTTTTTTAGTTGTATCGAATACGATCAACCTTATCATTTAATAACAAAAAATAAAATCACTTTAGATAAGGATATGGAAGTTCTTCTTGTAACCGGTATTGCCAATCCCAGGCCATTGGAAAACTTTATCATGGAGAATTGTAAAACGTATGAAAGAATGAACTATCCGGATCATCATGTTTTTGTTATCGATGATCTAAAAGAAATAAAAGCAAGGTTTGAAGAACTGGAATCGGGTAAGAAAATAATTTTAACAACAGAGAAAGACGCCATGCGTTTGCTTAAATTTTATAAAGAAATTGAAGCCATACCAATGTTTATAATTCCTATAAAGCATCAATTTCTTTTTAATGATGCTGAAAGGTTTAAAGGTATTGTCGTAAATTTCATCAACAATTTTAATGCCGGAATAACAAATACAAATGAGTAGAAAAAACAGCAAAAAAACAGTACAGCATAAGGAATCGGGCAGGTCGGTTAAAGGAAGTTTAGAAATAACCCGTTCCGGGATGGGATTTGTAATTACGGAAAAGGATTCTAAAGATATTTTAATAAGACCCAATGACTTTAATGGTGCTTTACATGGCGATACGGTAATGGTTAAATTAAAAGGCGATGCTAAATCGGGAAAGAGAATGACCGGCATTGTTTCTGAAATATTAAAAAGAAAACAGCAGGAGTTTATTGGTCGTCTTGAAGTAAACAAAGGGTTTGGTTTTTTTGTAGCCGACTCCGAGAAAAAGATGCCGGATATCTATATTCCGATTAAAAACTTTAATGGCGCAACCGATGGAGAAAAAGTAGTTGTTCGAATTACAGAATGGCAGACGAATACAAACCGGCCGGTTGGCGAAGTAGTATCCATCATGAATGCAGAGGATGTGAATGATTTTGCCATGAAATCGATTATTCTCAAAAGTGGTTTTCCTATTGAATTTTCGGAAGAAGTATTGGAAGAAACGGCAAGAATCCCGGATAATATTTCTACGGCAGAAATTAAAAAGAGAAAAGATTTTCGTAAAACACTCACGTTTACTATCGATCCGTATGACGCCAAAGATTTTGACGATGCCATCTCTTTCAAAAAATTAGAAAATGGGAATTATGAAATCGGCGTTCACATCGCAGATGTCAGCCATTATGTTGAAGAAGGAACAGAATTAGATAAATGTGCTTTCGAAAGAGCAACCTCTGTTTATTTACCAGACAGGGTAAATCCAATGCTGCCCGAACATATTTCGAATGTACTTTGTTCCCTCAGACCAAAGGAAGATAAATTGACTTTTTCTGCTGTTTTTGAGTTAACAGCAAAAGGACAGGTTAAAAGTCATTGGTTGGGCAAAACAGCGATTCATTCCAATCATCGATTTACATACGAAGAGGTACAGGAAATTATTAAAACACAACATGGTCATTTGAATGAGGAGATCATGGTTTTAAATGACATCGCCCAATTAATCAGGAAGAAAAGATTCAAAACAGGTGCTATTAATTTTTCATCACAGGAAGTAAAATTTAAATTAGATGAAACAGGAAAGCCAATCGGGGTGATGGTGAAAGAAAGTTTTGAAGCACATCAATTAATTGAGGAATTTATGTTGTTGGCAAATCGGATTGTAGCAGAAAGCCTGTCAGCAGTTAAAATAGAAAAGAAAGCGATCCCTTTTCCATACCGGGTACATGATACACCAGACAATGAAAAATTATTACCGTTCATTGCCTTTGCAAATAAATACGGGCATCACTTTGATATCAGTTCGCCGGAAGGGATTGCAAAATCTTTTAATGAAATGCTGGCCACGGTTAGAGGAAATCCCGAACAACATGTACTGGAACAACTTGGAATCAGGACAATGGCTAAAGCAATTTATAGTCCGGATAACAAAGGACATTATGGCTTAGGATTTAAACATTACTGTCATTTTACTTCACCTATTCGCAGGTATCCGGATGTGATAGTACATCGTATTCTGCAATCCGTATTAGCAGAAAAACTTCTTGTCGACAAAAAGATGGAAGAAAAATGCAAGCATTGCAGTGAACGGGAAAGAAGTGCTATGGAAGCAGAACGGGCTGCCAATAAATATAAGCAGGTAGAGTATATGCAAAACTTTATTGGTGATGAATTTGAAGGTATCATCAGTGGCGTATCTTCTTTTGGTTTTTGGGTAGAAACAGTTGAACATAAATGTGAAGGCCTGGTTGGATTAAGCAGTTTGCAGGACTTTGATTTGTTTGATCATAAGGAAGATGAATATGCACTGGTTGGAAAAAGATCGGGAATCAAATTCAGAATGGGTGACAAGATTACCATAAAAATTATTGCAGCCAACCTGGAAAAAAGACAATTGGATTATGATTGGGTAATTACCAGCGGACTGAAAGAAGCCAAAACAGTCAAAGTGAAAAAGGTAAAAAAATAATAAACATACAGACATTTATAAAGCCATAAACGAATGCATAGTTTTGAACAGCTGTCGGAAAGATTCACCAATGAGTTTCTCGGACTTAATTTTCCTAAAGAACCATCTTCACTTTATCAACCCAATGCGTATTTTTTAAAGCTGGGTGGCAAACGGATCCGCCCTGTTTTATGTTTGATGGGCAACGAATTATTTGAAGAAATAATACCCGATGCATGGCATGCGGCAAATGCGATTGAGCTATTTCACAATTTTACCCTGATACATGATGACATCATGGATAAAGCTCCACTAAGACGTGGTATGCAAACCATTCATGAAGTATACGGCACTAATACAGCTTTGCTTTCCGGCGATGTGATGCTTGTTCATGCATATGAAAATCTGAATAAAGTTAACGGCCAAATGCTGAACCATATTATGCAGGTATTTAATAAGACAGCCAGGGAGGTTTGTGAAGGACAACAATTGGATATGGATTTTGAGAAAACGGATCAGGTTGATTTGGAAGCATACATAAAGATGATTGAATTGAAAACATCTGTACTGCTGGCAGGCAGTTTAAAAATCGGTGCCATCCTGGGTGGGGCAGGCGAAAGAAATCAAAACCTTTTATATGAATTTGGAAAAAAATTAGGTATTGCTTTTCAAATTCAGGATGATTATCTGGATGCTTTTGGTGATCCGGAAAAATTCGGGAAAAAGCAAGGCGGAGATATTTTGGCCAACAAGAAAACCTTTTTAATGATTCATGCATGGCAAACTGCTTCGGACATACAATTAAATACATTAAAAAATTTGCAGAACCTAGATGAAGCCGAAAAAATAAATAAGGTTCTTGAAATATTTAAAACTTGTAAAGTAGATGAATGGGCCCTGCAATTGAAAAATAAATATCTTGATGACGCATTGAGTCATTTGGAAGATACGGCCGTATTATCCAAAAGAAAAGAGCCATTATTTCAGCTGGCTCATTTCCTGGTAAAAAGAGATTATTAACCGTACTTAAAGTAGCATCAGTATACAACTGATGATTACAGCAAGGTCAATAGCTATACTTAAAAAAAATGTTGGAATTGTATATCTGGTAGGTAATGCGGCCAGATTGGTAATGACGGTTGATGCCATTGCAAGAATGCTAATGATCCAAAATGGAAAATAATTTCCGGAAATAATGATTATTGCAATGGTGATAGGTGTTATGACTGCACCATGCGCTACCATGGCAAAGGCGGCCCAGCCAATCCTGTTCGGTTCTTCATTTATTGCCCAAGAAAGAAAACGGGGAAAAATATTTTTCCTATTAACCGGCGTTTGCTCAAATTCATAATTAATAGTCTGGTTCATTTGGTTTTGTTTTAATGATGCAAAAATGAATCTCTTAAAAGCATCCAATACTGATTTTTATTTCTTTACAGAATGATTTTAATCAGTATTTTCAATTTTATTTTTGCCCTACAAAAAATCTACGAATGCCAAAATCTTTGTTTAGAAGAAAAAATATATCAGCCATTTTAGCTGAGGCAGATAACGAAATTCATGGAGCCAAGTTAAAAAGGGTACTATCTGTAAAAGACCTTACTTTTTTTGGCATTGCAGCCATTATTGGTGCTGGTAGTTTCAGCAGTTTGGGTGAAGCCATTTTTCGTGGAGGCCCCGGCGTGGTATTGCTCTTTATTATCTGTGGTATTGCATGTGCGTTTACTGCTTTTTGTTATTCAGAATTTGCAAGCCGGATTCCTGTTGCAGGTAGTGCATATACGTATGCTTATGCAAGCTTTGGCGAATTATTTGCATGGATCATTGGCTGGGCTTTGATTATGGAATATTCTATCGGCAATATTTATGTAGCATATAGTTGGAGCGATTATTTTACTTCCATGATGGGCCGGTTAGGGATCAATATACCCGACTATTTGAGTTGCAGTTATATGGAAGCAAAAAAAGCAGTTGCCGCGGGTTCTTCAAATTTGGGATTGATACAAGCTTGGAACAATGCACCCTTGTTGGGTTCACTCAAAATCATTTTTGATTTGCCAGCATTGATTATAAATCTTTTAATAACATACCTGGTTTATCGCGGAATCAAAGAGAGCCGTAATTTCAGCAATGTCATGGTAATCTTAAAACTAAGTGCCGTATTGTTGGTTATTATAGTAGGGGCAGCCTATATTAATATCGATAATTGGACTCCTATAAATGATGTGGGAGTAAAAGCATTTATGCCCAATGGGTTTAGTGGTGTAATGTTTGCAGTAAGTGGTGTGTTCTTTGCCTACATTGGTTTTGATGCTGTAAGTGTATTGGCTGAAGAAAGTAAAAATCCACAACGGGATTTGCCCAGAGCAATGATTTATTCATTGGTCATTTGTACCGTTGTTTACATATTATTGTCATTGGTTCTATCCGGGGTAGTCAATTATCGGTTGTTTGAAAACGTTGGAGATCCGTTGGCGAAAATATTTGAAATAAAAGGTATCGCCTGGATGCAATTACTGATTTCAGTTATTGCAGTTGTTGCTATGACAAGTGTTTTGTTGGTTTTTCAGATGGGTCAGCCACGTATTTGGATGAGCATGAGCCGGGATGGATTAATGCCCAAAAAATTTCAGCAAATACATCCTAAGTATAAAACACCGTCTTATGCTACTATTGTTACCGGCCTTGTAGTGGGTGTGCCAATATTATTTACTGACAAAACTTTTGTACTTGATTTTACCAGCATTGCCACTTTGTTTGCTTTTGTATTAGTGTGTGGCGGTGTATTATTATTACCTCGCAGAGAAAAAGTAGCAGGTCAC
>JAYWCV010000226.1:0-13121 GCA_043780275.1 Chitinophagaceae bacterium | reverse complement strand
GTGAAATCACCTTCCCTGAATTTCGGATCCTGCATTATTTGCAAATGCAACGGAATAGTTGTTTTAATTCCTTCAATTACATACTCACTTAAGGCCCTGTACATCTTATTAATTGCCTCTTCCCTAGTTTGTGCCACCGTAATTAATTTACCGATCATTGAATCGTAATAAGGAGGAATTACATAACCTGCATACACATGGCTGTCTACCCTAATTCCATGACCGCCCGGCTGATGTAAAACAGTGATTTTCCCTGGTGATGGACGAAAATCGTTGTATGGATCTTCAGCATTTATTCGGCATTCGATAGAGTGTAACTGAGGGAAATAATCTTTTCCGGAAATTTTTTCACCGTTGGCAATTTTGATTTGTTCTTTAATCAGATCATGATTGATGACTTCTTCGGTAACACAGTGCTCAACCTGGATACGGGTATTCATTTCCATGAAATAGAAATTGCGGTGTTTATCTACCAAAAACTCCACCGTACCAACACTTTCATAATTGATGGCCGATGCGGCTTTTTTAGCAGCTTCTCCCATCCGGAAACGAAGGTCATCGGTCATAAAAGGAGATGGTGATTCTTCCACCAGTTTCTGATGACGACGTTGAATAGAACAATCTCTTTCACTTAAATGGCAAACATTTCCATATTGGTCACCGGCAATTTGTATTTCGATATGACGGGGCTCTTCTACATATTTTTCCATGTACAAACCATCGTTCTTGAAAGAAGCTGCACTTTCTGCTTTGGCCGAATTGTAACCCTTTTCCATTTCTTCCTCACTATAGATAATACGCATACCCTTTCCACCACCTCCGGCAGTTGCTTTTACCATTACCGGATAACCCATTTCTACAGCTTGTTTCTTAGCATCATCTATACTCTCCAACAATCCTGCACTACCCGGTACAACGGGCACACCTGCTTTAATCATGGTTTCTTTAGCGGTAATCTTATCTCCCATCTTGTTGATCATATCAGGAGTTGGGCCGATAAACTTAATGCCATGATCGGCACAGATCTGAGAGAACTTGGCATTCTCTGCTAAAAATCCATATCCCGGATGAATGGCATCTGCATTGGTTATTTCGGCAGCAGCCATGATATGTGGAATGTTGAGATAAGAATCAGTACTGGGCGGTTTTCCGATACACACAGCTTCATCCGCAAATTTCACGTGTAGGCTGTCCCTATCGGCTGTGGAATAAACGGCAACTGTTTTAATACCCATTTCGCGGCATGTACGAATAACCCTTAAGGCAATTTCTCCTCTATTGGCAATTAATATTTTTTTAAACATCTATCAATTTATTTGAATAGTATCACAAAATCGATTCAAGAATCCAGGTAAAAATTTGTTGAACCTGGTTGCATGAACCAAAAATCAATTAAGCAGGTTCAACCAGGAATAAAGGTTGATCGTATTCTACAGGTGAATTATTTTCTACCAAAACCTTTACGATTTTGCCCTTTACTTCACTTTCAATTTCATTGAACAACTTCATGGCTTCAATCATGCAAACCACTTTACCCAATGAAATTTCATCCCCTACATCTACCAGGTTTGGTTTATCAGGTGAAGTACGACGATAAAATGTTCCAATCATCGGACTTTTAATTGTTATTAAATTACTTACTGCTGCTGGTGCCGGAGCAGATAACGCAGTGGCAGCAACCGCTACAGGTGCAGGTGCAGCAACAGGTGCTGGTGCATGAGTTGCTGCAGCAGTATAAACCGGAGTTGAAGAAACAACCTGTGTAACCTGATCTCTTTTTTGTTTGATTGTTACTTTGAAATCTTTTTCTTCAATGGAAAGCTTTCCGATATTTGATTTATTGATCATTTTGACCAATTCCTGAATTTGTTTAAAATCCATGTGTTTCAGTTTTTTATAAATTGATTTATTAACGGGCGGCTAAGATAAGCACAAACCTTGATTTTGAGCTATTTTGTCCGTTTTTATTGTTTTTCAAGGTAAAACCAATGAATAATACCCCAAAATGGGGCATTATTCTAAAAATTTGATTTTAGAATTTCTACGATTTTACACGTTCTACATAATCTCCAGTCTTGGTGTTAATCCGGATTAATTCGCCTTCATTAACAAAAAGTGGAACGTTAACTGTTGCACCGGTTTCTACAGTTGCTGGCTTTAATGTGCGTGTTGCTGTATCACCTTTCATCCCTGGCTCGCTATAAGTTACCAACACAACAATCTTGTCTGGTAATTCTACACTCATCGGCAACTCCGTTTCGGTATTAAACAAAACAGAAACTTCTTGTCCGTCTTTTAAAAACTGTGGAGCATCAATCATTGTTTCAGCTACTGTAGCCTGTTCAAAAGTTTCGGTATCCATGAAACTGTAGCCTGTTTCGTCTTTATATAAAAATTGGTAGGGTCTTCTTTCAACTCTTACCGGGTAAATTGTTTCACCTGAATTCCATGTTTTTTCAATGGTTTTACTGGTGTCAAGTCCTTTCAATTTTGCCCAGATTTTTGCCGCAGCTCTCGCCGTTTTATTTTCACCAAACTCAATAACGGTGAAAAGGTTGCCGTCTAATTTTAAAATCATCCCCCTCGATATATCCGAAGTATTTGCCATAATTATTTTATTTAAGAGTTGGCAAAGCTAAGCCAAAATCAGTTTCAGGCAAAAGGAAATTAAGGCTGTTCAAATACAGATCGTCGCGTTATTGAATTATTTTGATAGTTGATATTCTGCTAAATCTTTTGATGTTAAATTTCAATCGACCGATTTCAATTCATTAATTTTTTTTCCCTTTTCTTTGAATGATGAAACAATGGATTCTTTTCCCGGTTTTTATATTATTTTCAATCACGGTATTTTGTCAATCAGAACAAAAGGAACCGCCATATAAAAGATTTTCAATTATTCCGGCATTTACGCTTTTATTAACTGACAGTATAACCCTTTTTACAAAAGATGACCTCAAAAAGAATCTGCCAACCATGCTTATTCTATTCAGTCCCGATTGTGATCATTGCAAACAGGAAACTGAAGAGATCATCAAACATATGGATGATTTCAAAAAAATAAATATTGTCATGGCTACCTTGTTGCCCATGGAAAAAATCAGATCTTTTTATGAAACCTACCAGTTAAGCAGGTTTGAAAACATTGTTGTTGGTTATGACAAGTTTTTTATCCTTCCGTCTTTTTTCGACATTAAGAGTTTGCCCTTTCTGGCTTTTTATGATAAAAAGAAAAACCTGATTTCAGTCTTTGAAGGCAATCTGTCCATTCCGAAAATGCTGGAACAGCTTGGAAAAAAAGCTGAATAGCGAATCTACATGTACAAGAGTGCGACGCCACAAATGATGAAGAGAAATACAACTGCCGGTTACATAAAAATTCAAACACAATCTTTATTACCTTTGCGGGGCAAATAAAATTCATCCATCTATAAATTTTTTACAAATGAAAATTACTGTTGTAGGCGTTGGGGCAGTAGGTGCTACTGTTGCCGATAATATTGCCCGAAAAGAACTTTGCCAGGAACTGGTTATGCTTGATATTAAGGAAGGCCTTGCGGAAGGCAAAGCACAGGACCTGATGCAAACCGCCACCCTGCTTGGTTTTGACACGAAGGTAACCGGTAGCTCGAACGACTATAGTAAAACCGCCGGAAGTACTGTGGTGGTTATCACGTCGGGGATACCACGTAAACCAGGTATGACCCGTGAAGACCTGATAGGCACCAATGCAGGAATCGTAAAAGGAGTTTGTGAAAACATTTTAAAATATTCTCCCGAAGCCATCATCATTGTTATCAGTAACCCAATGGATACGATGACTTACCTTGCTTTACAATCTACCGGAATACCAAAAAACCGCATCATAGGAATGGGAGGCATTCTGGATAGCAGCCGTTTTAAATATCAGTTGAGTCAACGATTGAATTGCAGTCCTTCCGATTTAAATGCGGTGGTCATTGGCGGACATGGAGATACTACCATGATTCCTTTAATACGATTAGCAACATGGAACAGTGTTCCGGTTACAAATTTCCTGACCGAAGAACAGCAAAAAGAAATTGTTGCCGACACGATGGTGGGGGGTGCTACTTTAACCAAACTGATTGGCACCAGTGCCTGGTATGCTCCGGGTGCCGCTGGAGCAGCTCTGGTTGAAGCGATTGTGAGGGATGAAAAGAAACTATTTACCTGTTGTGTTTCGCTGGAAGGTGAATATGGACAAAATGATATTTGTTTGGGAGTACCGGTGATTATTGGCAAAAACGGCTGGGAAAAAATTCTTGACTTTGGATTAACAGAAACAGAACAGGCAGAGTTTAATAAAAGTGCTGATGCTGTACGGAATATGAATGAAGTGTTGAAAACTCTTTAATTTATAAAATACGTTTAGAGAAAACTCCTGGATATGCAGGAGTTTTTTTTGTCATTTAAATACTGATCCAGCCTTTTAATTTGAAAAGCTATCTTTTATCAAATGTTTTTGTATTTTAGAAACCCTGAAACAGAACCTTAAGAATTTGTATCAATCTATCGTTTTACAAGTTCTTTCATTTTACGAATCTTACTTATAGTTTGAGAAATGTATGCAATTGTTGACATAGAAACTACCGGCACCTATGCTGCGGCAAACGGTATTACCGAAATATCCATCCAGGTATTTGATGGAAGCCGGGTAGTGGAAAAATATGAAACACTCATCAACCCATTGCAACATATTCCACGATTTATAGAATCTTTTACCGGCATTAATAATGCCATGGTAAAAGATGCACCAACCTTTGAACAGATTGCTGAAAAAGTACATGCTATTTTACATGATAAAATATTTGTAGCACACAATGTAAATTTCGATTACTCATTTATCAAGGTTAACCTGGAGACTGCCGGATTTGCTTTCAACGTAAAAAAATTATGCACGGTTCGTTTAAGCAGAAAGATTTTTCCGGGTTATCCGTCATACAGTTTAGGAAAAATTTGCGATAGTTTAGGTATTAATATTAAAGGAAGGCACCGTGCAGGTGGAGATGCATTGGCAACTGTTAGTTTATTTAAAATGTTATTGGAAAATGATGAGAACAAATTCATTGTATCCAGTTTAAAAAATAACAGCAAAGAACAAATACTACCACCGAATGTACCGAAAGAAAATTATGATATTCTTCCAATGGTTCCGGGTGTTTATTATTTCCATAATGCCAAGGAAAAAATCATCTATGTAGGTAAAGCCAAGAACATCCGTAGCAGGGTTAACAGTCATTTCAGTAATAATTCTGCAAGCAGGCAAAAACAGAATTTTATTAATCATATTTACTCAATCAGTTTTAAAGAATGTGCCACCGAACTAATGGCAAGTATTTTAGAATCGGTAGAAATAAAAAGACTTTGGCCGGCTTTCAATGCTTCACAAAAAAGATGGGAAGATGTATATAGCATTTATAGCTTTGAGGACCAGAATGGTTATATGCGATTGGCCATAGAAAAGAATAAACGCAACCTGAAACCAATTACTACATTTCATTACCTCATTCATGGGCAATCCATTTTAAGGCAGTTGACAAAGGATTATAATCTCTGTCCTAAATTTTGTTTTCTACAAACCGACCACGATAAATGTATTGGTATTATAGAAGAATATTGTAACTCGGCTTGTGAAAAAGAAGAAAGTACAAATGCATATAATAACCGCGTAAGTGATGCTATTATCTCCTTACAGGATAAACCTTCTTTTGTAATTTTAGATAAAGGTTTGAACTATGATGAACAATCCTGCGTATTGGTAATCAACGGGAAAATATATGGTATGGGTTGTTTGAAGAATGATCAGCTTTCAGACAATCCAGAAAAACTAAAAGAGCTGATTGAACCAATAAAAGAAAATAATTTTATTCAGAACCTGGTTAATGGATACGCTGCGAGGTTTCCGGAAAAAATAATGAAACTGGAAAATGTTCCTGCCTAATCGATCCATTGAAAATCTTCTGTTGGAGGAATTTTCTCCAACGCTTTTTCAAAAAGCACATTTGGTTCGGCCAGTTTTCTTTTAATTGTATTGATCCATGCTCCATCCACATGAATTATGGCTGCAACTACTCCATCATTTTTGATTAACACATGCCTGATACTCCACCGTGAAAAATCTCTTTTTGCTTTAGTAATCTGTATATCTATTTTCAACACATCATCCATCAATATTTCTTTTTTAAAAATTGCTTCTTCTCTAAACAAGACAGGTCCAATATGATGTTCATTCATGACTTCCAAAGACAACCCGTTATTTACAAAAAATTCAATCCGGAACATGGCTCCCCAGTCATAATAAACCGAATGCCGAACATGAAAATTAGGATCAATATCTGACCAACGTACCTGAATCTCTTTTTCAATTTTATACATTTGATTTTTTTTCTTTTAATAATTTAATAAATCCGATGGCCGCTATGGTACACAAGGAAAAATTAAGATACCATAAAGTTTGAAATCCAAATTGATGAATGATCTGAGAGCCCATGGTCGGTGCAATGATCAATGCAATTGAAAATGCCATGGTAAACAATGCGCCGTACTGGCCCCGGTTATGATCTTTGGAACGCTGAACCCAGAATGTATTGATAAATGGGAACATGAAGATCTCTCCGAAAGTGATGATAATCATGGCGACTATTGTAACCAGAAAAGTTTCGGCAATATTCAATAACAGAAATGAAAGTCCAACCAAAAAAGCACCGATACTTATAAAAAAAGACAGCCTCCGTTTTCCTTCCATTTTGTAAATCAATACCATCTCAATCAGAACAATGATCAATCCATTCATGGCCAATAAAAGCCCTATTGTGAACACACTTAAATTTATTTTTTCCTTGTAATAAATGGGGACCATACTAAATAACATCAAAAAGCATACGGCCACCAGAAAAACCAAAAAAATGAATTTCAAAAATAGGGAATCCTTATATGCCGGATCGGCTTTAGCTTTTTCCCGGTTCGTTTTTTTATCTGCTGTACTTGTTTTAATAACCGGTAAAACCAAAATAAAAATAAAAGCGGCTACAATACAGGTAATTCCATCCACCCAAAAAAGCAGGTGATAATCATAAGCTGCCAATATTCCACCCAATGCAGGCCCTACTGAAAATCCCAGATTTATTGCCAGTCGATTCAAGGAATATGACCTGGTAAGATTTTCAATTTTGGAATAGCTTGCAATGGCTGCTGAATTGGCAGGTCGAAAAGCTTCGCCTACCATACTTAATATAAAAATACAAATACCTAGTTCTGCAAATGTTTTCATTTGCCCCAATACAATAAACATGATACCATTTAATATTAAACTCCAGAACTGAACCTGGTAAAATCCAATCCGATCTGTAAGCCTTCCACCCATCCAGGCACCAATCACGGCGCCCATTCCAAAAATACCCATGATGGTTCCCGCTTCCGCAATAGAGAAGTTAAGCTTAACCGTTAAATAAACTGTCAGAAACGGAATAACCATTGCGCCACTTCTATTCACAAACATGATGAAGGACAGCCACCAAATAGATTTTGAGAGGCCCGAATATGCATTTCGGTATAAATTAATTGAAGAAGACAGCATGGACTTACAAAATTAACTTTTTAAGCCTAGCAATTAAGCTTGTCATCACTTATTTTTGTCAATCAAAATATTATACATGAAGAAATCATTAGCCAGCCTTTTATTTTTAAGTATTTATTTTTCATTGTTTGCACAAACAACCAAGCCAGTGACGGCTGTAAAACTTCCGGCAACAAAACCAATTGCAATTAAACCTGTACAACAAGTACAACCGGTTATTAAAAATATGAACGACTCTGCCAGTTATGCAATTGGCATCAGTGTGGCCAAATTTTATAAAAGCATGGGCATTACTCATTTAAACGGAACCCTGTTAAGCAGGGCCATTGCAGATGTTATGGGAAATAAAAAAACGCTTATTTCAGAACAAGAGATTAATTCGGTGATGATGGCCTACATGAATAAAATGGAAAGGGAAAAATCAAAATCGACCATTGAAGAAGGGGAGAAATTTCTTGCAGAAAACAAGAAAAGGCCAACCGTCATTACCACAGCCAGTGGTTTACAATATGAGGTCATTAAAATGGGTACTGGTCCATTGCCAAACACATCAGACATGGTTACCTGCCATTATATCGGCAAGTTTTTAAATGGACTTGATTTTGATAATTCTGTTGCCCGCAACAAACCAGAAACCTTTGCGGTTACCGGCGTTATTAAAGGATGGACAGAAGCGTTGCAAATGATGCCGCAAGGTTCAAAATGGAAATTATATGTTCCTTACCAGTTAGGGTATGGTGCCGGTGATTATAACAATATTCCAGGAGGTTCTCTTTTAACTTTTGAAGTGGAATTACTGGAAGTGAAAAAAAGCAGTAATTAAACAAATAGTAGTGTTAGGTGTGTGGTGAATGGCTGAATGAATGCCCTCCCGGAAGACCGATCGGACGGGTATTCAGCATTGACAAAATAAATTGTCGCTTTACTTATTACAAAACAGTAGTTAAAATTTTAAAACAGTTTAACCAGTTATTTTTTCTAAAGCCCATTGATATGCAATGGCAAACTGCTCTTCCCTGCTGATGTTTGTATTGTCTAATATTTTTGCATCATCAGCCTTACGCAAAGGACTGAACTCCCGATTGGAGTCAATGTAGTCCCTCATTTCGAGATTATTTTTTACATCTTCAATACTGGTGTTCGGGTTTTTAAGAATAAGTTCCCGGAAACGTCTTTCTACCCGGATAGCATTATCAGCGGTCATGAAAATCTTTAATTCCGCATCCGGGAAAACAACGGTTCCGATATCCCTGCCATCCATTACGATACCTTTTTTGTTTCCCATTTTCTGTTGTTGTGCCACGGCAAATTCCCTGACCTCTTTTATTGTTGCAACTTCGCTGACTTTTTCAGCCACTACCATATCCCTGATTACATATTCGACATTCTCTCCATTTAAAAACATTTCTGATTTTGAGGATTGAGGATTGTTTACAAATTCAATCGAGATATTTTCTAATGCCTTAGTTACCTGATTCGAGTCTGTCCAGTTAATATGTTCCCGTAAAAAAAATAAAGTAATGGCCCGGTACATGGCACCACTATCTATAAAAACATAATTGAGTTTATTAGCCAATTGTTTTGCCAAAGTACTTTTGCCACAAGCTGACCAGCCATCTATTGTAATGATAATTTTTTTCATAATAAGCGAATGGTAAAATTCCTTAAAAAAGCTAAAGCAACCTAAAAAAAGGGAACAAAAAAAGGGAACCTTTTGGTTCCCCATATAAATTATGCATTTAATTATGCTTTGGTCTTCGGTTCGGTTTTCTTTTTAATCTTAAATTCAATTTTTGTTTTTTCTTTATCCAGATCAGCGAGCAGCACTTCGCCCGGCTTAATACTCATACTTAATATTTCTTCAGCTAAAGGATCTTCCAGGTATTTTTGAATAGACCGGTGCAAAGGACGGGCACCAAATTGCTGATCGTAGCCCTTTTCAGCAATAAAGTCTTTTGCTTCAGTGGTTAATTCCAATGTGAAGCCAAGATTTTTTATTCGCTTCATCACATTCTTCATCAAAATATCTATAATAGAAAAGATATGCTCTTTTGTCAATGAGTTGAAAACGATCACATCATCAATCCGGTTCAAAAACTCCGGAGAGAATGTTCTCTTCATGGCTTTTTCAATAACCGACTTATTAAAATCTTCCAACCCATCGGTTTTTGCAGAAGTAGCAAAACCAACTCCTTCTCCGAAATCTTTTAATTGACGGGCTCCAATATTGGAAGTCATAATAATCAATGCGTTTTTGAAATCTACTCTTCTTCCTAATCCATCTGTCAATTGGCCATCATCCAATACCTGTAATAAAATATTGTAAATATCCGGATGTGCTTTTTCGATTTCATCTAATAAAATAACACTATATGGTTTTCGTCTAACTTTCTCTGTTAATTGTCCGCCCTCTTCGTAACCCACATATCCCGGAGGTGCACCAACCAATCGACTCACTGTAAATTTCTCCATGTATTCACTCATGTCAATCCGTATCAATGAATCTTCCGAGTCGAACATATATCGGGCTAATGAACGTGCCAGTTCGGTTTTTCCAACACCGGTCGGGCCAAGAAAAATAAATGAACCGATTGGTTTTTTAGGGTCCTTTAAACCCACCCGGTTACGCTGAATTGCTTTCACCACTTTTTTAATGGCCTCTTCCTGCCCGATAACCATCTCCTGCATATCATCGGCCATTTTGCGAAGCTTTTCACTTTCTGCCTGCACCATTCTTTTTACCGGAATACCGGTCATCATACTCACTACTTCGGCAATGTCATCTTCGCCTATCGGATATCGTTTATTCTTACTTTCTTCTTCCCATTGCAGTTTTGCTTTTTCCAGTTCTTCACCCAATTTCTTTTCCTTATCACGCAAAGAAGCTGCTTCTTCAAACTTCTGACTTTTTACGACTTTGTTTTTTTCATTTTTTACATCTTCAATCTTACTTTCCAGTTCGATAATGTTTTCCGGTACATTAATATTTTTCAAATGCACTCTTGCACCTACTTCATCCAATACATCAATGGCTTTATCCGGTAATAAACGATCCGTCATATACCGGTCACTCAATTTCACACAGGCATCAATAGCTGCTTCATCATAGTTTACATTATGATAATCCTCGTATTTAGATTTCAGGTTTGTTAGAATTTCAATGGCTTCTTCTACAGAAGGCGGCTCGATCAACACTTTTTGAAAACGACGATCCAATGCTCCGTCTTTTTCAATATGCATCCGGTATTCATCGAGAGTTGATGCACCGATACATTGCAATTCGCCCCGACTTAAAGCCGGCTTGAAAATATTGGAAGCATCCAAAGAACCACTGGCACCACCGGCACCAACGATGGTATGAATTTCATCAATGAACAAAATTACGTCCCTGTTTTTCTCCAATTCATTCATGATGGCCTTCATACGTTCTTCAAACTGTCCCCGATATTTTGTACCGGCTACTAATGCCGCCAGATCTAATGAAACAACCCGCTTATCAAAAAGAACACGGGATACTTTTCGTTGCACAATCCGCAAAGCTAATCCTTCAACGATAGCCGTTTTACCCACTCCCGGCTCACCAATTAAAATGGGATTGTTTTTTTTGCGACGGGAAAGAATCTGAGAAACCCTTTCAATTTCAGAATCACGACCCACAATAGGATCCAATGAATCCAGCTCAGCAAGTCGTGTTATGTCCCGTCCGAAATTGTCCAATACCGGTGTTTTACTTTTTGCAGTACCAGTTTGTTTTGCTTTTGATTGAGTAAACTTTTTTTCCTCATCAAATTCTTCATCATTTTCTTCCGGAAATTCGGCACGTACATCATTCGATTTAAGCATACCCAATTCATGACGAAATAAATCATAATCTACGTCAAACTGATTCAGAATCTGTGTAGCGATGTTTTCTTTGTTTTTTAATATTGATAACATAAGATGCTCTGTTTCTACGGTTGAACTTTTTAGTGCTTTAGCTTCCAATACAGTAACCCGAATTACTTTTTCGGCCTGCTTTGTTAATGGAAGGCTGTTGATGTTTGCGATATTCTTTCCGGTCTTGTCTTTAATAGCAAGCTCTATTTCCTTACGCAGTTCATACAAGTCTACATTAAAACTTTTTAGAATCTTAATTCCTGCATTATCCCCCTCCCGTATCACCCCCAGCAATAAATGTTCGGTACCAATAAAATCATTGCCCAACCTTAACGCTTCTTCCCTACTGAACGAAATGATTTCTTTTACCTGTGCTGAAAAATTATTATCCATATATTTTGAATTGCTGTTATACAATAATAACAAATATTTTTGACTACTTTTCGAACGTTTTAAATGAACTGATTTTTTATTAAACTGAATGAATATGAATGTCAAAATCGATACCAAAGAAAAATTTCACGTCATCCATGTATTGGAAAATTCACTATCTGCTAATATGACAGGAGAATTATCTGATTGTTTATTCCCATTACTTCAACATCAGGTTAAAAACGTAATACTAAAGTTAAATGAAGTTCAGTTAATAGATGAGATTATTGCAGAAACAATCGTTAAAATTCAACAGTCATTTTATGAGCACAAATCTTCATTTGTCATTTGTGAAATAAATGAGTCGGTAGAAACCTTTTTGGATACATTAAATTTACTGGAAATAATGAATACAACTCCATCTGAGAGTGAAGCCTGGGATATTGTTCAGATGGAAGAAATTGAACGGGAACTGATGGATGATGATGATTTCAATTAAAATATGTTTTTTATTTCTTATGAATGCAGCTATTCTTTGTTCTATTAAGTCTTGCTATCTGAAACGAATCCTTAACCTTAATCAACCACCATGTTTTCTGTTAGCATTCTTGGAAATAATTCTGCAGTTCCGGCGTTTAACCGGCATCCCACCAGCCAGGTAGTATCTATGAATGGAAATAACTTTTTGGTAGATTGTGGGGAAGGCACCCAGATACAAATGATCAATTACAAAATCAGGCGAAGCAAAATCTCTCATATTTTCATTTCACATTTGCATGGCGATCATTATTTCGGATTGGTTGGATTAATCAGTTCTTTTGGTTTATTAAACAGAATCCAGGATTTGCATGTTTTTGGTCCTCCACTTTTACAGGAAATCATTCAATTGCAATTGAATGCAGCCAAAACTATTTTGCCCTATCAATTATTCTTTCACTCTATTGAAAAAGAAGGTATCCTGGTTGACAATGATAAATTTCTGATCAGCTGTTTTAAAACAGACCACCGAATTGAATGCCATGGTTTTGTTTTCAGGGAAAAAAAGAATGCAAGAAGAGTTGTTCCTGAAAAAGCGGAAGAATCAAATATTCCCACTTCGTTTTATCACAACCTGCAACAGGGCGATGATTTTGTGAATGCAGAGGGAACAACAATAAAAAATGAATCCGTTACAATAGAAGGTCCTCCAAAAAGAACCTATGCATACTGTGCCGATACCCGTTATGACGAATCAATGATTCCGCATATTCAGGATGCAGACATGATTTATCATGAA
>JAYWCV010000225.1:0-2615 GCA_043780275.1 Chitinophagaceae bacterium | reverse complement strand
AGATATTTGTGACTTATGTGGCAGAGGTTCAAAGCTGTGAGGCTTGTATAGCAGAATTTGCTAAACACGGCGACCATTTCAAGGCTTGTATGGAAGCGTATAAAAAAATGATGGAAAACCCTCAGATGATGGATATGATGTAAAAGATGAAGGGAGAAAAAATGAATATGAAGATGGGAGAAATGGATAATAAGATGAAACATTAATTATAAAATAAAATTAAAAGCTAAAGCTATGATGGATAATAACGGAGGTTACTATTACTGGGGAATGCATATGGGTTGGTGGATTTTAATACTTGTTATTGTAATTGCAATTTTTGGATTTACCAGGTCTCAAAGAAGAAAATGACATATTCCATTCTGCTGCACTAAAAGTTTTAGCAGAACTGGTACATGTGAAACTACACAATATGAAGTGTGATATTTAATAAAAAGAAGTCAATCAATGATCAACGACCCGGAAAAAATCAGTTTGAGGAAAGCAGCACCAAGACTAATGCAAATTATGCGTGTGCTGGCCCGGCATAAGTTTCTACTTAGCTTGATGGGTAAGAGGAACTTGCCACCGCCAAAAGAAGTACGGGAAGCCTTTGAGGAACTGGGACTGGTCTTTCTCAAATTCGGACAAGTGCTTGCCATGCGGCGGGACTTGCTGCCGGCTGATTATATCAAAGAATTGGAGCTGCTGCACGACGACCTGCCGGCTATGAGCATTAGCGTGGTAAAGTCAACTATAAAAGCCGAACTCGGCAGCTCATTAACGAAACTGTTTTCATCGTTTGGCGAAAAGCCGATAGCAGCTGCCACCATCGCCCAGGTGCATGAAGCAACCATGCAGGATGGACGTAATGTAGCAGTGAAGGTGCAGCGGCCAGGCCTTAAAGAAATAATCTCAACTGATATTGCGGCACTTACTTACCTGGTATCGCTGGTAGAGAAGTTCTTTCCAAAGCTTCGTGCATTCGACCTTCCTGTTGTAGTGAAGGAATTTGCAATCACGTTGAACCGGGAAATCGATTTCAACCGTGAAGCACGTTCCATGTTAACCTTACGTAAAACGCTGGCTGATATACCCAACCTGTGGATTCCGGATGTTGTAAAAGAATGTTCGGGAAAAACAGTTCTTACAATGGATTTTTCAGAAGGCAAACGCATAGACCACTACGCTAAGAAGCACCCGGAAGCGATGCCTGATTTGATGAATACCTTAATTAAACTGACACTGCAATCCATCTTTGAAGAAGGAAAATTTCACGCCGATCCACATCCCGGTAATGTTTTTGTTTTGCCTGATGGTCGGCTCTCCCTTCTCGATTTCGGAAATACCGGTGAGTTGGATGAAGCCATGCGTGAATCACTGATTCTCCTGCTGGAAGCAGTAGTTAAAGGCGATGCAAAGGCAGCAACCGAAGCTTACCTCGAAATGGCAGCGGCCAATGAAGATGTAAACCATGCGGCACTGTTAGTGGATATGAAGGCAGTGCTATATGATATGCACAGTGGAGATATGGAAGCTGTTTCAATCGGCGATGCCTTCGATTCGCTGATGCGTGCCGGAAGCCGGAACGGGGTTCACAATCCTCCTGAGTTTGTTCTCCTCACACGTACATTCGTTATTCTGGAATCATTGATACGCCAACTTGCCCCGGAACATAATTATATGAAATCTTTTCGGGAAGAAATCTCACGCCTGACTAAGCAGCACTTTTCACCACAACGGATTAAGGAAAAGACAATCAAGCTTGCCCGTGAAATGGAGCGACTGATAATTGACGCACCTGGCGACACAAGACTAATACTCCGACGCATCGCCGAAGGTAATCTGGGTCGGGTGCAGGCTCCTGCATTGGAGAAACTGGCAGTTGACTTAAGCCGTAATATCAAACATCTCGGTAGTGCCATCGCTTTGGCGGCACTTGTGATCAGCGGCACGATGTTGTTGTTTAGTACTATGGGTGGCTGGCATCATTTCCTGGGCGTAACAATGATTATCATTGGTATTTTAGGTATAATTATTGGCCGTATCAGTAGTTGGTTTAGAGATCGTGGCAAACCTTGACATTTCTTTTTGGAATATAACTGCCGGTATGTGCATGAAAAAACGGTTGTAGCCATCATCAATGTTACATAATTATATTCGAATGAAAAAAAGATAATTGGTTCACTTTTATCAAAAGGTTGTTTTGACCAGTAGGGCAAGTCCATAACCAAAGTAGATTTTAATGGAAATATTGTGGATGTGAATGGAAAAGTAATGGGTAAAGCTCCTAAGAATGGCAGTTTTGTCTACTATTTCAACGAAAATACAGAAAGTTACACCATCGGCAAGCCCGCACATAACGGTATGTGTGAAGTAAAAAACGCCAAAGGGCAAACGGTTATGTTAATGCATAAAAACTATAAAGCTCAAGCGGCTTGTGCTGTTCATTGTTTGTATGAAAATAAGTGTATGCCTATTAATATGGAGCATAAACAATAATTGAAGTCCAGCAATATAGCGTAAAAGTATGATTAGAGTGTTTTAAATAAGCTCGGGCGGCATAATAGAATTCCTAAAATCTGCCGTGCCTTTCCAGATATTTGTGACTTATGTGGCAGAGGTTCAAAGCTGTG
>JAYWCV010000224.1:0-10011 GCA_043780275.1 Chitinophagaceae bacterium | reverse complement strand
CCGATGGATTCACGTAGACAAGGTGTTTACTCAAAGACTTGAAGATGGTCAATTCCCGATTCCTAAACCTATTAAGGATAACAAAGTGAATAACAATGAACAATTATTAAAGGATAAGTCGAATAAAAATTAATTTATCAAAAATTAATTTTTGATAATGATTAAGGGACTTTTATAAGTACGTAATTATTATTGTAGGAGTCCTATATTTTTTTCTGTTAATAGACACCATCAGATTAAAAATAACTCAATAAACTATGCTGACAGCAAAATTATAGTCTGATCAATCATCCAGTTTCATCACAGCAAGGAATGCTTCCTGGGGAACTTCCACGTTTCCAATCTGACGCATACGTTTCTTACCTTCTTTCTGCTTTTCTAAAAGTTTACGTTTACGGCTAATATCTCCACCATAACATTTGGCCGTAACGTCTTTTCGCATAGCAGAAATATTTTCACGAGCTACAATCTTAGCGCCGATAGCAGCCTGAATAGCGATTTGGAATTGCTGACGAGGTACCAGTTCCTTTAACTTTTCGCAAAGCTTTTTACCAAAGTCATGCGAACGGGCTCTGTGAATCAATGCGCTTAAGGCATCTACTTTTTCGTTATTTAACATGATATCCATTTTCACGATATCACTATCCCTGTACCCGATGGGATGATAATCAAAGGATGCATATCCTCTGGTCTGCGATTTCAATTTATCATAAAAATCAAAAACGATTTCGGTCAATGGTATTTCAAAAACCAATTCCACCCTGGTTTGTGTCAGATAACTCTGGTTTATCAGATTACCTCTTTTACCTAAGCAAAGTGTCATGATATTACCAATATATTCGGGTTTAGATATTATCTGTGCCCGAATAAATGGTTCTTCAATCCGTTCGGTTCTTACCGGGTCAGGAAATTCAGTTGGATTATTGACAATGATTTTTTCTCCTTTGGTAGTGTATGCAATAAAACTAACGTTCGGGACTGTAGTAATTACGGTCTGATTGAATTCCCTTTCTAAACGCTCCTGAATGATTTCCATGTGCAACATGCCAAGGAATCCGCAACGGAATCCAAATCCCAACGCTTGAGATGTTTCCAGCTCATAAGACAAGGATGCATCATTCAACTGAAGTTTCTCCATACAATCCCGCAACTCTTCAAAATCATCTGTATTAATCGGAAAAATTCCGGCAAATACCATCGCCTTTACGTCTTCAAATCCTTTGATCATTCTTGGATTAGGATTTGAAGCAAGTGTAATAGTGTCTCCAACATGAACTTCTTTTGCTTTTTTGATACCCGTAATGATATATCCTACATCTCCTGCCCTCACTTCCTTTTTCTCAGTCATCTTTAATTTCAGGATTCCGATTTCATCTGCTTCATAGGTTTGCTCGGTACTTACAAATTTTACTTTATCACCTTTCTTAATGGAACCGTTCATTATTCTGTAGTAAACTATAATTCCACGGAAAGAATTATAAACACTGTCAAAAATCAACGCCTGTAATGGAGCATCCGGATCTCCGGAAGGAGCCGGTATTTTATTGATGATTGCAGTTAATATTTCTTCAACTCCAATACCTGTTCGTCCACTTGCATGTAAAATATCCTCCGCTTTACATCCAATTAATTCAATGATCTGATCTTGTACTTCTTCTATCATGGCACCTTCCATATCAATTTTATTGATAACCGGGATGATTTCAAGATTGTTTTCAATAGCCAGATATAAGTTACTGATAGTTTGTGCCTGAATGCCCTGCGTTGCATCAACTAATAGCAAAACACCTTCACAGGCTGCCAATGCACGGCTCACTTCATAACTGAAATCTACGTGTCCCGGAGTATCAATGAGGTTTAGGATATATTCCTGGCCATCGGTATGTTGATAGTTAATCTGTATTGCATGACTCTTTATGGTGATACCTTTCTCTCTTTCAAGATCCATATCATCTAAAACCTGATCCATCATATCCCGTTCACTGATGGTGTTGGTAACCTGCAATAATCTGTCTGCCAAGGTGGATTTACCGTGGTCAATATGCGCAATGATGCAAAAATTCCGGATATTCTTCATGTACTTAACTTCCTCTTTTTAGAACGTGCAAAGTTAAGGGAAAGCATCGAGCCTTGAGTTGTATAAGGCTAGCTTTTAATTAATCCTTCATTTTGATAAATCAAACAAACATAATAATTTTTATCAGGTATAAGTAATGACAAACCAGGTTATTGCCTATTTATTTATGGAATAAAATAATATTGAACCAATTTCATGAATAAGAATTTGAAAGACTAAAAATTATTTCTTTAACCGATTTTCGATATCAAATTTTAATTTCGCAAAATGATGGATCAATTTGTGCCTTATTTCGGCTACCTCGCTACGCTCTTACTTGCTATTGGATTATTGGTTAGTACAGACTTAAAATTCAGATGGTTCAATACCGGCGGAAATGTTTCATTTATTATTTATGGAGTATTTCTGAACGCCATGCCCATCATATTAACGAATGGTATTTTGTTGACCATCAACATATATTATCTCTATAGAATATATAACCGCAAAGAGTTTTTCGAATTACTTGAATTCGAATCCGGAGGAGTGATGATTGATCGGTTTCTGGCATTTTATAAAAAAGATATCGCTTTACATTTTCCGGAATTCAAAAGAGAACAGTTAGAGGGCAAAGTAAATTTCGTTGTTCTCCGGGATCTGGTCATTGCAAATATTTTCAGTGCCGAAGTTCAAAAAGAAGGAAGAGCAAAAATTTACATTAATTATACGGTTCCAAAATACAGAGACTATAAAGTGGGAAGATTCATTTTCGATAAAGAAAAGCAACATTTACTTTCAAAAAATATAGCCACCGTATTTTATGATAAAGTAGCTAGCCAAAAACACAAAAAATTCCTGAAAGTAATTGGTTTTCAAAAAGAAATTTTAAATGGCGAAGAATCTTTTTCAAAAAAATTAGAGTCCTTTTAAAATGACTTTCAATCAATAAACCATCACTAGCTAAAGGATATTCAGTCTCAGCCCTTGTTATAAATTCAAACAATTTAAAAATATCTGCATTTAATTTTATCTGCTCTCTTTACTTTCTATATCAATAAACGTGTCTAATGACCATGGGCCATTACCAATAATTAAAAAATAAATCAGTAATAATAATACAAGAAGTGAAAGTAATAATTCAGAATATGGCAGCATAAAGTTGCCGGAAGAATTAATAAAAATTACTGCACCAATCATTACCGGTATTTGAATCAGGCAGGCAAAACGGGTAAGTATGCCTAGTATCATCAAAATACCACCAAGCAAATGTGCAAAGACAATATAATGACTTAGTACAAGAATTGAAAAGGATCCGAATAAATCAGGCCCGGTCATCAGGTTCAGTAATTGACTCATATTATTCAAGGATTCTACTCCTTTAATGAAAAGAAAAAAGCCAAGGGCAATTCTCAGAATGTCCAGCAATTTGGGGTGATGTTTCTCGCCCCATATTTCAATACGGTGTAAGAGGTCCATAATGAAGTATTTATTTGAATAAAAGAACTACTCTTAAAGTTAGTAATTTTTAAATTGCCCTATTCAACTTATTTTTAAGTATGATTTCAATCCGGTTGGCTTCAACTGCAGATGCAAAAGCTATATTATATGTTTATGCTCCATTTATTCAAAACACATCTTTGACTTTTGAATTGGAAGTGCCATCACAACAAAAATTTGCTGAACGTATTAAAACTTATTTACAGAAATGGCCGTGGCTGGTTTGTGAAATCAACGGAGAAGTGGCCGGCTATGCTTATGCGTCAAATTATAGAGAAAGAGCCGGTTATCAATGGAGTTGTGAATGTTCGGTTTATATACAGGATCATTATCTTAAACGCGGAATTGCACAGGCCTTATATTCTTGTTTAACAGAAATATTAAAACTACAGGGATACAAAAATGTGTATGCCGTAATTAATTTACCAAACGATAAAAGTGTATCACTGCATGAAAAATGCGGTTTCGAATGGATGGCCACTTATGAAAATGTTGGGTATAAATTGGGGAAATGGAAAGATGTGGGTTGGTGGATTAAAAAATTAAATGAATATGACCAAGAACCCATGCCTCCCATACCGTTTAAAGATTTAGATAGATCAAATATTGAAAAATTATTTACAAAAACTGCTGAAACTATTATGAAATAGCTGTTGATATATTTTTTGAATAAACAACTTTCCCCGGATAAATTTCCAATGCTTTTTCCAAACAATCCATAGCAGCATTTATCGATTGAAGGTTTAATACATAAGCTAATCTTACCTCATTTTTACCCAGATCTTTTGAGCCATAAAATCCGGTTGCCGGTGCCAACATCAAGGTTTGTTTATTGTGTGAAAAGGACTCCAATAACCATTGACAAAATTTATCGCTATCATCTATCGGAAGTTGTGCCATTGCATAAAATGCACCACCCGGATTTGGACAAAATACACCCGGCATCTTATTTAACCGGCTAACTAATAAATCTCTCCTGGCCTTATACTCTGCCTTTGGTTTATCAAAATAATTTTCAGGTAAATCAATAGCAGCTTCTCCCATGATTTGTGCCAATCCGGGAGGGCTTAATCTTGCCTGGGCAAATTTCATTGCCGTATTCAATACATATTTATTTTTAGTAACAAAAGCCCCTATTCTTGCACCACAGGCACTGTATCTTTTACTGATAGTATCCATCAACACGACATGTTCTTCCAATCCATCCAGGTGCATGGCACTGATACATTCACCTTCATAACAAAATTCACGATAAGCTTCATCACTGAATAAATAAAGATTATGTCGAAGACAAATTTCTTTTAGTGCTTCCATTTCTTCCCGGCTATATAAATAGCCCGTCGGATTATTTGGATTACAAATAATGATGGCTTTCGTTTTGGCAGTGATAGATTTTTCGAAATCTGCAATCGGTGGCAATGCAAAGCCTGTTTCAATACTGGAAGTAACAGGCACTACAATTGCACCAGCAGCTACTGCAAATCCATTGTAATTAGCATAGAAAGGTTCTGGTATAATAACTTCATCTCCGGGATTCAAACAAGTGAAGAATCCAAACTGGATAGCTTCAGAGCCTCCGGTTGTTATAATTATTTCTTCCGGCTTCACATCTATACCTACATGTTTATAATATTTTACCAGTTTTTTACGATAAGATTCATTTCCGGCACTATGGCTATATTCCAAAACTGGAATATCTGCATTTCGCACCGCATCTAATATTGATGGAGGAGTTTCTATATCTGGCTGCCCAATGTTTAAATGATAAACCTTAATCCCTCTTTTTTTAGCAGCTTCAGCAAAAGGAACCAGTTTTCTGATTGGAGAAGCCGGCATATTTTGTCCACGTTCTGAAATAGTTAGCATGAAGCGAAGATAAAACTGAAAAATGAATTATAAAGATTGAAAAATCCCAAAAAAAACCCCGTTCTATTACTGAACGGGGATACATAAATTATAATGAGTATTAAGATTTTCCGGCTTTTGCAACAGGTTTTGCAGGTGTCGAATTTGGTTTTGGTAATTCCTTTATGTAAGCTTCATAGGCTTCCGCTGTTAAAACATCACCCGTAATTTTCAGGTTTTTAGGAGTTTCTATACCGGCCATTTTTACATAAACATCTTTTTCAAAATGTCCCATAGCTGCAGAGTTGTACTGTACTTTTAATTTTGCAGTAGCTCCCGGTGCGATAGGTTCTTTTGGAATTTCAGGTGTTGTACAACCACAAGATCCCCAAGCATTTTCAACAACAACGGCCTTGTCTGTTACATTCTTTATTATAAAATAATAATCAGCAGGAACTCCTTGTTTTAATTTGCCAAAATCATATTTTTCAGTATTTACTTTAATAATGCCATCTGTGTTTCCCTGAGCTATTACGGCCAAACTTAAAAAGAAAACAGAGGTTAATAGTAAGATCTTTTTCATAATAGTATTTAATTGTTTAGTTTATTTAAAAATTTTACTGAAGCATTTTCAGGTGCAGAACCATCGGGTGTTTTCCAAACATTCCCTTTTATAGTTAATTGTTTCGTTTCTGTACCATTGAATGTTATATTGACATATTTCTCAAACGGTCCATGAACTCCTGCATTATAACCAACCTTTATGGATGTTTTAGTACCTGGAGCAATTTCATCACGACTCCATTCTGGGGTAGTGCATCCACAAGTGGCTGTTACATTATCAAATTTTATGGCTGTTTTACCAACATTTGTAAATTCAAACGAATAATACACCGGATTACCTTGTGGGATTTGACCAAAATCATGAATATCATTTTTTGCTTGAAGCACTTCTAACTTCACAACTGGAGTCGTTAAAGACTGCGCTTTTATCTCCCCCCACATTGACAAAATAATAATAAAAAGGAAAAATCTTTTCATAATTTATATGTATTGGTTTCAAATGTACTCAAAAGATGTTAAAAAGTAAAGCATGGATGCATTTGATGATATTTTTTTAACAACTATTTTTCATGAACTTGATTTAGTTTAGAATAACAAGTAAATACAAAAAACTGTTTCGTTTTATTTCGAGTTTAAAATACATTCCGGTTCTTGGGTTTTATTGAAAAATCGGTAGGTTTGCCACATGGATTACCAGGAAAACGTATCAACTCAGGAAGCGGAAAAACTTTCTTTTGAAAATTTCAGAAATGAGGTTTTAAATGACTATCGTATTGCTTGCATTAGTCGGGAAGCCAGTTTATTAGGCCGCAAGGAAGTATTGACCGGGAAAGCAAAATTTGGCATTTTTGGTGATGGCAAGGAAATTCCTCAATTAGCGATGGCTAAACTTTTCAAACCGGGTGATTATAGAAGTGGATATTATCGTGATCAAACTTTTATGTTTGCAAGCGGCTTGTCAACAGTTGAACAATTTTTTGCCCAATTATTTGCTGATCCCAATGTTGAAAATGATCCTTTTAGTGCCGGTCGGCAAATGAATTCACATTTTTCAACACCTAATGTTGATGCTGATGGTAACTGGCTAAATTTGGCTGAACTTAAAAATATTTCTTCGGATATTGCTCCAACTGCCGGACAAATGTCTAGAGGTTTAGGTTTGGCTTTTGCCTCAAAAAGTTTCCGGGCTATTGAAGATATTAAACAATTCAGCTCATTATCTAATAATGGCAACGAAGTATGTTTTGTTACAATTGGTGACGCATCAACCTCTGAAGGACATTTTTGGGAATCCATCAATGCTGCTGGTGTTTTACAAATACCAATGGTTGTTTTTGTTTGGGATGATGGATATGGAATTTCGGTTCCTAAAAAATACCAGACTACCAAAGCTTCCATTTCTGATGCATTGGCCGGCATGCAAAAAGATGATGATACTAATGGCATTAATATTTATAAAGTAAAAGGATGGGATTATGCATCCCTCTGTGAAAAATTTGAAGAAGGTGTAAGATTGGCAAGAGAAACACATACGCCAACTTTATTTCATGTTGAAGAAATCACACAGCCACAGGGCCACTCCACTTCCGGAAGTCATGAACGTTATAAATCTTCTGAAAGACTTGAATGGGAAAAAGAATGGGACGGTATTAAAAAATTTAAAGACTGGATAATTGCTAATGTGTTAGCAACTGAAGAAGAACTGAATAAAATTCTTTCAGAAGCAAAAACTCATGTAAAAGAAAGTAAAATTCAAGCTTGGGAAAAATACATCACTCCAATAAAAAATCAAGTTTCAAAATCTGTTGATTTAATTCAAAGCATGGCGAATGGTATCCCTCAAAAAAGTGAAGCGATGTTAAAGATTGCAAGCGATTTGTCTGCAAACCATGAACCGATGAGACGGGATGTTTTAAAATCATTGAAGCATGTGTTAACCATTGCCGGCAAACATGAAGCAGCTTTCTGGACAAAAGACTATTACCAGGATTTGTTGAATGAGAATAAGGAGCTATATAATTCTTGTTTATATAATGAAGGCCCTAAAAGTGCAATGAAAGTGCCAGAAATAAAAGCCGTTTTTGATATTGATTCTGTTATTACAAACGGGTATGAAGTGTTGAATAAATATTTTGATGAATTGTTTGCAAATAACCCAAAAGTGATTGCATTTGGAGAAGATCTGGGATATATCGGTGACGTAAATCAGGGATTCAGTGGACTGCAGCTAAAGTATGGCAATGAAAGAATTTTTGATACCGGAATACGGGAAAACAGCATTATTGGCCAGGGTATAGGATTGGCCTTGCGTGGATTAAGACCAATTACAGAGATTCAATACCTCGATTATCTTTTGTATGGTTTGCAGCCTTTAAGTGATGATGTCTCTACTTTACATTACCGAACTAAAGGTCAGCAAAGTTGTCCAATCATTGTCAGAACAAGAGGTCATAGATTAGAAGGAATTTGGCATAGCGGATCACCAATGGGTATGATTATAAATGCATTGCGTGGAATGTATGTTTGTGTACCAAGAAATATGGTTCAAGCTGCCGGCATGTACAATACTTTATTACAAAGTAATGATCCGGGAATTGTTATTGAATGTTTAAACGGATATCGCTTAAAAGAAAGAATGCCAACTAATTTATTAGAGTACACTATTCCATTTGGTGTTCCGGAAATATTAAAAGAAGGATCAGATATAACGATTGTCTCCTATGGTTCTACATTACGAATCATCCAGGAAGCAGTTGAACAATTGGAAAAACAATCGGTGAGTTGCGAAATAATTGATGTACAAACCCTGCTTCCTTTTGATATCAATCATAAGATTTTGGAATCATTGAAAAAAACCAGTCGTATTGTATTTGTAGATGAAGATGTACCCGGTGGAGCCGCAGCTTATATGTTTAATAAGGTTATGGAAGAACAAGGAGGATATCGTTACCTCGATGTTGCTGCAAGAACAATTACATCAAAATCTCACCGGCCCGCATATGGCAGTGATGGAGATTATTTCAGTAAACCGAATGCTGAAGATATTGAAACAGTGATTATGGAAATGATGAAAGAATAAGAACCCCTAAATCCCCTAAAGGGCACTTTGGAATCCTTAACTTTTTATCATTCATAACGGGAAGGAGGTTTTGAATATCTTAGTTGAAAATTTAAACGGAAGCTAAATATTTAACCTAAAGCAAAAGCCTCCCTTTAGGGAGGTATGGAGGGTATATGAAACTTACACTTTACCAGATTGATGCATTTACCAATAAGATTTTTGCTGGCAATCCGGCGGCAGTAATTCCTTTAGAGAAATGGCTGGATGCAGATTTGATGCAATCTATTGCCAAAGAAAATAATTTAAGTGAAACTGCATTTTTTGTTCCCTCGTCATCTGAAATTCAGCATGCAGAATCATTTGAACTGAGATGGTTTACGCCTGGTTTTGAAATAAATCTTTGCGGCCATGCAACACTTGCTTCTGCTTATGTAATTTTTAACTTTCTTGCTTATAAGAAAAAGAAAATTATTTTTAAAACTAAAAGTGGCGAATTAGAGCTGTATAAAGATGGAAACAGAATTACGATGAATTTCCCTTCCTGGAACCCCGAAAGAATTGGTGAGTACAATCCTGAACTCTCCAAAGCATTAGGAAATACAGAAATTGTAGGAGTATATAAAAACCGTGAATTGATTGTGGAATTAATGGATGAGGACGCAGTAAGAAAATGCCAACCCGATTTTACAATGATTAATAAATTTCCGGAGATGGTTATCATTACTGCTCCCGGAAAGGATGTAGATTTTGTATCCCGGTTTTTTGCGCCTCAGGCCGGCATCAATGAAGATCCGGTGACCGGTTCGGCACATTCGCAATTAATACCTTTCTGGGCTGATAAATTAGGGAAGAAAAAAATGACTGCAAAACAACTTTCTGAAAGAGGTGGTTATTTGTGGTGCGAACAATTAAATGATGAACGAGTGTTGATGAGTGGAGAATCTGTCTTTTTCATGAAAGGAGAAATTGAAATTGGCAACGGACAATA
>JAYWCV010000223.1:0-17395 GCA_043780275.1 Chitinophagaceae bacterium | reverse complement strand
AGGGGACATCGTTTCATCGATGCCATCAAAGAAGGCCTTCATCAATCCATGCAACAACATTCTAACCTCATACTCATGGGACAGGATATTGCAGAATATGGCGGGGCATTCAAAATAACTGAAGGGTTTGTTCAGGAATTTGGCAAAGAAAGAGTGAGAAACACACCACTTTGTGAAAGTGCTATTGTTGGTACTGCCTTGGGTTTGAGTCTGGAAGGATATAAGAGCATGATGGAAATGCAGTTTGCCGATTTTGCAACAGTGGGCTTCAACCAGATTGTCAATAACCTGGCAAAAATTCATTATCGTTGGGGACAAAATGCCGATGTAGTTATCCGGATGCCGACAGGTGCCGGTGTGGGAGCCGGACCTTTTCATAGCCAGAGCAATGAAGCATGGTTTACCAAAGTACCGGGATTGAAAGTAGTTTATCCGTCAACGCCGATGGATGCAAAAGGGTTATTGATTGCTGCTATCAACGATCCAAATCCCGTAATGTATTTTGAGCATAAAGCTTTATACAGGAGCATAAGCGGACCGGTGCCATCAGCATATTATGAAATTGAAATAGGCAAAGCAAAACATGTAAGAGAAGGAGATGAAATTTCCATTATTTCTTATGGTGCCGGAGTACACTGGGCAGAAGATTATGCAGCCGAACATCCGGAGATTTCTATTGATATTATTGATTTGCGGACTTTGCTGCCATTGGATTACCAGGCAATAAGGGAAACGGTTGAACGAACCGGAAAAGTATTGATCCTTCACGAAGATACATTGATCAGTGGCATTGGCGCAGAGATTGCAGCTTGGATCGCCGAACATTGTTTTGATCTGCTTGACGCACCAGTGATGCGTTGTGCAAGTTTGGATACGCCGATTCCATTTAATGTTGAGTTGGAGAATAATTTTATGGCAAAAGGAAGGTTGGGAGAGACGGCAATGAAATTGTTAAACTATTAGAGAATTTTTTATGCCTGATATTTTTATTATAGCAGGATGCAATGGAGCTGGAAAAACTACAGCAGCCTATAATCTTTTGCCGGATGTTTTTAAAACGGTTGAATTTGTAAATGCAGATGAAATTGCAAGAGGCTTATCTCCATTTAATCCAACAGGCGTTGCTTTTCAGGCGGGCAGAATAATGTTGCAGCGATTAGAACAACTTATCGGGGAAAAGAAAAATTTTTCTTTTGAAACAACACTTTCCGGATTGAGCTACATCAATTTTATTAAAAAAGCAAAACTAAAAGGATATAGAATTACTTTCTTTTTTGTTTACCTGAATAGTGTAAAACTTGCCATTGAAAGGGTTGCTATAAGAGTAATTAAGGGTGGACATAGTCTCCCAATAGAAGTGATTGAAAGAAGATATTTCAAGGGGTTGAGTAATTTTTCAAAATACACTACAGAAGCAGATGATTGGTATGTCTATGACAACTCCGGAAAAAACTATGAACTTGTGGCATGCAGGGAAAATGATGAAAAGAAAATTATTAACTTTGAAACATTCAAAATAATCGCTGGCGAATGAATAACAGCCCAAAAAAAGAAACTCTTACGGGAAAAATACAAATTGCTTTAGACAAAGCAATTGTAAAAGTTGTTGCCGAAACCAAAGCAAAAAACTCCTACCTGGTTATTGCTGATAAAAAAGGTAATATCAAAAAGATTCCGGCTAAAGATTTATAGGCAACTCAAAAATGTTTTCATCATTTAGATGCACCGGTTCCTTTTTCAATAAAGTTGGAAAATAATTTTTTGGCAAAGGCGAAATTGAATGAAACAGTTCAAAAATTAGTAAGCTACTAAGCCTCCCCTTCGGGGAGGTTGGAGGGGCCAGAAAATAATTTTCTTGCGAAAGCGATAATAGATGAATTTTTTTCTCCGTAATGTCTCTCCTATGGCATGTGTGATGGCTGAGGACGATGCGTTTGGTACATGATTACGTTTACGCAACGTCCCTTGCAGGAGAACCTTACTGGGAAGTCAGATACTCTGTTCAGTTGAGGTACGGGGACATCCGAATAATATCAGCGGAAAAAATATGGCAAAATCAGTAATGGGAAAAGCGGCTACCTGAAGCATAACTATCGGGTTCTCCAATCTGGTAAATATTTATCCAGTATATCCTGAAACCCTTTAAAATTTTTTAACCCTTTCAAATCATAATCGGTGAGGAGAACTTCTACATTTTTATACCCTCTTTCATACGCTTGTTGCAAATAAAGTATAGCCTGTTCTGGTTTGTTGGCCAATGCATAAATACAGGCAAGCTGGTAATATGTTTTTACTTTAGTCGAATCAAGGCGGATTGCATTTTGTATGTACACAATGGCCGAATCATATTGCTTTATGGCATGATAAACCAATCCGAGGTTAAGTGATCCATTTGAAGAATTACGATCAAGCTTCATTGCTTGGCTTAAATAAATCAGCGCCGAATCATTCTGCTCAACCTTCATAAAGCTAATACCGGCTTGTGTATAGGCTGGCTTATATTTTGAATCGAGGTTAATTACTTTTCTGAAGTAGACAATTGCTGAATCATACACTTGCATATCGTCATAGAAATTACCAATTGAAAAATATGCCTGCAATCCGGGAACAGTTTTTCTGAAAAGTTGTTTTTTATAATAATATGCCGCCGAATCAAAAAGTTTTAGCTGTCTGAATACACCCGAAAGATTTCCCCAGATAATCTGGTTATCGGGATCAAAACCCAATGCTCTTTGCATATACAACCTGGCAGAATCATATTGTTTCATCCCCTGGAATACAAGTCCGAGATTACTGTAAAGTTGTGCATTCACCGAATCTATTTGAATAGCCCTGCGGATATACCAACGGGCCGAATCATATCGCTTCTGATCTAAGAAAGCCATCCCCAAATAATTCATGAACGTAGTGCTGTTAGGGTCTATCAATAAAGTGCCTTTGAGGGAATTAGTGATAGAATCCAATTGATTCAGTTCTTTGAATATTCTTATAAGATTATTGGAAGCAGGCTTATAATCTGGGTTTACAAATAGTGCCCTTCTAAAATAGGATTTGGCCGAGTCATAGTTTTTTTCCTGCCCGTAAACGACACCGAGATTATTGAGGATGGAAGGGTTGCGGGGTTCAAGCCGGACAGCTTGTTGAAAATAATTATAAGTAGAGTCGGGCATTTTCAGTTCCTTAAACACCATACCAATATTAATAAGGGCAAAGGCTGAATAAGGATTGGCCTGCAAAGCCTTATGGTAATAGAAATTGGCCGAGTCAAGCTGTTTTAATTCAAAACTGGCAAGGCCAAGCTTATTGTAGACTTCCTCATAATTAGGATCAAGTTCTGCAGCCATCCGGTAATACAGCTTTGCAGAATCATATTCCTTCAGGTCTTTATAAAAATTGCCGATATAAATATTGACAATTGATTTATCCTTATAATTCGCAAAAGCCTTTGAATAATAAATCCTGGCAGAGTCGTAAAGTTTAGTTTCAAAAAATGATTTACTGAGTCCGTTGTAGGCATTAATAAATTGGGGGTTAGCCGCTATACTTCTCTTAAAATAAGTAATTGCCTGATCGTAATTTTTTTTTCCGAAATTAACCCAACCGATATTATTACTGGCATACGGGTTATTCGGTTCAATGAGCAAAGCCCTTTCATAATAACTAACTGCCGAATCACCTTCTGAGAGAGAATAATAGTAATGACCGAGATCTACATAGGCATCTGCATTATCCGGACTTACTTCAATAGACCTGTTATAATATTTAATAGCCGAATCAGGATGATTCAGGGTTTTATAAGCAAAAGCTAATGTAACGTAGGGGTAACGCCATTTGGGTGCAGCAATGATAGCCAGCTTTGCATAATATATTGCACTATCAATTTTATTATTGTCCAGATGCAGTGCCGATAAAGTGTTCAGAATATAGGCTGCATTTTTATCGGATGCATACGCCGTGTAGGCATACTGGAATGCATTGCCGATATCCACTGTTTTTTTATTCCTTCCAAAATAACCCCTTGCTTTGAAAAAATACATCCGCCCCTCCAGTGTTTTTGCAAAATCAGGATCATCTGCCATAATAAAACTGATAGCTCTTTCAAGCATATACCCCACTTCATAAAACTCCTGCTGTGCTACTTTTTCCATCCTGTTCAGGCTGGTAGCAATTTCATCCGTTTTATCCTCTTCATCTATCTGAGCCCGTAAACGCTGAATAGAAGAAGCGTCTTTACAATCAAGATATAAATTGATTTTACTTTGAGCAAAATTAATAAACTCCACCGCCAGGGTAGATTGCGCATCAATGGTATATGAACTGCCAGGAAAATTATTTTTCATCAGGCTGTAATAATAATCGGCAGACGCCTCACCAATCAACAGGTTTTCTTTTACTGCCGTATTAAAAAGATTATATGCCTCAATCAATAAAGTATCAGCAGGGCCAAAATACAAGCCCCTGCCCCGGGGAGCAAACAAACTACCAGTTCCTTTACTCTGTAATTTTTTTGTATTAATCCATTTTTGCAGGTAAGCTGTGTCAACAATGCTTATAATATTTTCGCTGTTCTCTCCATAAAAAAATGGATCCTGTTTTCTTTTAAACCTTTGCTGGGCTATTTGCGGAACATTCTTTTCTACATATTTTTTAATTTCCTCCAGCGTTATTTTATTGTCTAATGTGCCCGATGAATCTGCAGCCCCTGTTAACCCATCTATCAGGTAATAGGTAAACAATCCATGGCCGCTACCAATGGATGCATCTTCCAACGATTCCTGACCGGCACCGGTTGCAAGCATTATTATTTCTCCGGCTCTTTTTTCAGATATTGCCTGGTTTAAAAATCCCTGGCCTTCACTACCACCGGGCAGTTCATTACTACGGCAAGCATCCATAATAAAATATACCTCAACACCTTTAGCAGTTTCTCCGGCAATTTTTTTCTTCAGATTATAAAGTTGTATTGCACCCCCAACCAGGTAATTATTTTTATCCCCCGCTGGGTTACAATCATAGGTCAGGTAAAAAAACTGGTCCTCATCAATGGCATCACCGTGGCCGGCAAGATAAATGAATAACCGGTCCCCTTTTTGTAGCTTTTTTACTTTCAACCATTGAAATCCTTTTGTATAAAAATTAGCTGATGTGGCCTGCTCGTTAAGTAATGTATAAATATTATCATCGCTTAGTTTTCCGCCTCCTGGTGATTTCAAAAAATCCCTGAACATCTCTGCATCCTTATCGGCATAGGTCAGGGGCCGCACATATTTATACTTTGAAATACCCATTACCATAGCAAAAGTCTGTGGCCCGGTAATGCTGCTATCCCTCGGCTTTGGAGGTGCCTGTCCTGATACTTCCAGCACAAAGGCCAGAAATAATACGCATCCAATAACTATAGTATAATAAATTCGCATATTTTCAACCTACTAAAATACGGATTTACAGGGGAATGACTACTTTATCTAACATCTAAATTCATTTTTTGAGGTAAACCACTTGTTAATGAAAAACAGAATATGTCAATGATAATAAAGTTGTATCCATAAATTCAAGTAAAAAATCATTATTAAAGACAAAAACCACAACTAAATTTTTTGATGAATAAACCGCTGCACAAACACATCTACCATTTTGCAAGGATAATTCGTGGCCATTTTACCAAATACCTGTACGAGAGGGATACTATTTTTGCAACCATTTGGGTGTTTATTTTCATTTTCGTTTTGGGCTCAATTCCACTTAACCTTGGTAGTTTGAATCCCATCAAACTTGGATTAAAGGACTTTGACTTTAACGATATGGCTTATTCTAAACTGGGCACAGCCAAAAAAAATCCTATCGACAAAAGAATCGTTATCGTAAATATTGGCATGGCGGACCGGGAGGTTTTGTCGATGATGATTGATAAAGCCGGGATGATGAAACCAAAGCTGATGGCATTAGATGCTTATTTTGCCGGACCGGGAGATCCTTATAAAGACTCATTACTTAGTGAAACTTTCAAAAGAAATAAAACCCTGATAGTAGCATCTGTTTTGGAACTACGTGGAAAAGATGGAGATACTATTTCTCTTGGAGGAACATATATAAATACCGCTTCAGAATATGCATTTGTCAATTTTTTCGATGATTCGATATCTACTTTTCGCTATTATTACCCTTTCCTGAAAAACTATGCAAAAAAAACATATAAATCATTTTCATCGGCTATAGTGCAGGCTTATGATTCAAGTGCCTATAAGAAGTTAGAAAAAAAGGGTAATCAAAAATTGATGATCAATTATACCAGGCGTGTCGATCGATATCTTGTTCTGGAATATGAAGACCTATTGACCAGAGATCCGGCAGACTCTGTATTGGCCGGCAAAATTGTATTATTCGGCTATATTAATAACGACCCCAATGATATTACAGATAAGAAGTTTACACCTATGAACGAGAGGTATTACGGCAAATCCATCCCGGACATGAACGGCGTTGTGGTTCATGCAAATATAATTTCCATGGTATTGGACAAAAATTACATTAAAAATCTACCTTTATGGGCAAATTTGCTCATTGCAGTGTTTGTTTGCTGGCTGCACATGTCGTTTTTCGTCCATTATTACCTTGAAAGCCATATCTGGTTCCATTTAGTAGCTAAAATTGCCCAGGTTGTTTCGGCTATATTTTTTGTTTGGCTCGGAATTTACTTGTTCGACCAGTATTGGCTTAAAGTGGACTTAAAACTGAGCTTGATAGTAATTGTGATGGCGGTGGATGTTATTTATTTTTATGAAGCATGGGCTATCTGGATGCATAAAAAATATCAATATAAAACGGTGTTCAAACCGCACATTCATTAATTACTATTTAATTAAACCTAAAAAAATGAAAAAGTTTCTATTCTTCATTCTCTTTTGTTCAGTTGCTGCAGTTGTATCTGCACAGAACGATTTCCTGCTATACAGTTTTAAAGGAAATGTATCAGTAATTGTGAATAACATCGAAAGCAAAGCCAAAGTTGGCAAACTATTGAATGCGGCCGCCACTGTAAAAATAGCAGCCGGCGGTGCAGTAACATTGATCTGCAATGAAGCTGCCATGTTTACCCTTTCAAAAGCCGGTACTTACCCGCTTGGTAAATTTGCTGACTCCTGCCGGGTAAGCAGCAATTCGGTAAGTGCCAATTATGTAAAATACGTTTGGGCATCTATGACCAAAACAAACGGGTCTGCCGGCAGTAATCGCAAAACATACATGAATACCGTGGGTGCGGTAAGCCGTTCCATCAATAATATCTGGATAGATCCTCGGCTTGATACCATTAATTATTCCGGAGGAAGTACGTTATTTCCTTTATCCTGGAAATCGTATGCTGAAGCCAAGGATTTTGAATTTTCTTTGTATAGTATTGATAATCCAAACACTGCAATACACTCTGCTATTTTAAATAAGCTAAAAATTCCGGTAACTGTTTTTGCTGGTAAAATGAAACAGGGCAATTCTTATTTCTGGACAGCATCTGTAAAAGGAGAAGAGAATGATGAATTGAAAATCATCAATTATGTAACAAAAGAAACTTTTAATAAAATTCTGGAGACAATACAGAAGCAAGGCACTTCTTTTGAAGCCCCGGCCGAACAAGCTTATCGCATGGCCTTTATGTTGGAAGATGCACACTATCTTTCTGAAGCATACCAGCACTATTCAAAAGCAGCAACGTTGGATCCTGCTAATGTTTTATATCGGTCTACCCTGATGTCGTTTAAAAAAGATTACGAAATAAAGTAGAGAGATAAAAGAGACAACCTATCAGGAAGCCTTTTTCGAAAGGCTTTTTTTTGTACCGTCCCCGTTGTTTTCTCAGCAATGTCTCTCCTATGGCATGTGTGAGGGCTGAGGACGTTGCGTTTGGTACATGATTACGTTTACGCAACGTCCCTTGCAGGAGACGTTGCTGGGAAGAAATTGCTGGCGAATGAAAAACAGTCAAAAAACTTTTAAGTCTGGCCAAAAATATTTGGACAAATTGTAAATGCCACTTACAATTTGTTCGGATAACACTCTTCGGATAAACTACAGCAGGAGATCTGAGAATGTGTTTAAATTTGCTTTGGAGTTGTTGAAAATTGGTTTTCTATTCTTGATGTACTGTTGATGTAATACGCATCATTGATACAGCAATTCCATATAATATTGAGCTGGAAAAAATTATGGTAAAAGCGAGACTGGATGAAGCAGTTCAAAAATTATTGAGATGGTTTCTATTCACTTCTGACATGTATAAATAATTGTTAGGCTAAATAAAGTTCAACATATGAAAAAATTGCTGCTAATACTCCTTTGTTCCAGCTCGGCATATTTTGCAACATCACAAAATTTACCACGGGTTATTGTATTATCTACGGGAGGTACAATCGCCGGGCAACAACCCAATACAGATCGGGCTGGTTACTTGCCTGGAAAAATTCCAATAGAAGAATTACTTAAAAGCATTCCTGCAATCAAACAAAAAGCAATTGTGCAGGGAGAACGAATAGCAGCGATTGGCAGTTATGATATGACTGTTGAAATATGGGTAAAACTAGCAAGACGCATCAATGAAATTTTTGCAAACAACGAAGCAGAAGGGATTGTAATAACCCATGGTACAGATACACAGGAAGAAACTGCTTATTTTCTTAATCTTACTGTACAGTCAGACAAGCCAGTTGTTTTAACTGGTGCTATGCGTCCAGCAACGGCTATTAGTGCCGACGGGCCTAAAAATTTATATGACGCAATTATTGTTGCAAGTGATCTGAATAGTAAAGGTAAAGGGGTGTTGCTTTGTTTTAATGATCATGTGTTTGATGCCAGAAATGTAGTCAAGATAAATACTACCAATGTGGATGCATTTGGATCCCCGAATTCAAGTGCAATAGGGGAAGTATATGATAGTAGAGTAACTTATAAAACTCAATCGGTAAATTCAAGAAGCAATTTTAAACCATTTGATATAAATAAAATGGATTCCCTGCCGAATGTAGAAATAGTATATGCCTATGCGGGTGCTTCTGATGCAGCAATCAATGCGTTTATTAATAACAATACTTCGGGAATCATTATTGCTGGAACAGGAGCTGGAGGTTTTAATACCGCAATTTTAGCATCTGTAAAAGATGCAGTTAAGAAAAACAGGATAGTTGTTCGATCAACAAGAGTAGCTTCGGGAAGTGTTACTACTTCGTATCTGGGAACTTTTGAAGATGCTAAACTCGGCACCATAGTATCTGGTAATCTTAATCCACAAAAAGCAAGAATACTTTTAATGCTTGCATTAACGGTTACTAAAGACAAGAATAAAATTCAGGAAATGTTTTTGACCTATTGATTTTTTAAAAGCATCAATTTGATCCTATCACTAAAAGTGAATGATATTTTGCAAGCTAACAAATTAATAAGATAGATTCCCCAGCAACCCCAAGCCCTGTTCGTTATTGATCTTGCCGAAAAAAAAGATAATCTCTTTGTACGTTTTTTTTAAAATTTAATTCCCAATGATAAACCTGCTCTCAGGCCGCCCCAGGGCCCGTCTAGTTTAAGTGATGCCCCATTTGCATTTACATATACTGTTTTATTTGTAAGGGGAATATCCAAATCTTCTAATTGTTGCCGCAGGTCATTTTGTTCAACTTGTGTCAACGCTTGATTAGATGTGCCGGTAAAGTTGCCGGTACCCGATCCATAATGTGGTCCGAATATCCACCAATCAAGACACACATACTTGCCTAAAGGCCATTGGGCACCAAACATAAAACCACCGGTATTAGCAGTCAGTTTTCCGGAAAGTTTAATATCATTTTCCACATTGAAACTGTTTTTATAAGTAAAAATGAGTTGGTTGGTATTAAAACTGGCATAGCGGTAAAATGGGGCAATATAAAAACCACGTCCGTATCCCTTTTTGCTTAAATAAAACCGAACCTCGGGAGTAATTGCAAAATTGCTTAATTCAAAAGTTTCAATAGCCTTTCTTGTATCAATATCATCTCCAACAATTTTTAAAATATTCGTTTTAAATGGTATCGTTGTAGCCGGCATGGTTCTGAAGGATATTGCAAAAGAGATTTTTCTGTTTACTACCCGTTCATATTGTATTGAATAATTCTTTAGGGCAATTGCTGTGAGATTTATTTTTACGAAATTTTTCTGCTGCGTTTTACTATTTGTTTTTTTAGTGGTTGATAAAATGCTATCAGTTGAAACAGGATCGGTCTGTGCTTTAAGTTGAAAATGTACACAAATAAAAAAAATGGCGAAAAGTAAAAGTTGTTTGGATCTCATAAAGCTGTTTTTAATAATGAATAATAATATAAAAATCGATTCATCAGGGTTTGTTCTTAAAACGAAAAAATAACGGAGAAGAACAATTTTTAAAAAATCTTTTTCTCAGCAATGTCTCTCCTATGGCATGTGTGATGGCTGAGGACGTTGCGTTTGGTACATAATTACGTTTACGCAACGTCCCTTGCAGGAGACGTTGCTGGGAAGAAATATATTTTATTCAGTTCAAAGTTAATAGGGCAAACAGGTTTATACAATACCCCAAAATAGGTATTTTTCAGTTTCATAGGTCTAATGATTATACACAATATTAAAACGGCTTACTAAAACAAAACCCTGTCCGCCGCGGCAAACAGGGTTTTATTTTAGTGATTGCTATAGTTAATCCATCCCGATAATTTTTCCAACCGATGCATGTTTTCCTATCTGTAACCGGTAGAAAATAGTGCCTGTTCTTAATCCATTGAACGGAACAATATTGTCTTCTGCCTTTCTCAGGAAAACTGCTTTTTGAGAAATCTTTTGTCCACTTACCGTAAATAATTCAATGGTTGCCGGTCCTTCTTCAGGCGAAGCGATCTTCAGATTGAATGATCCATTGTGCGGATTCGGGAATGCCATTGAACTCAGTTTGGATACTTCTGAAGACTCAAGTACATTTTGTGTTCTTGATAACACCGTTGCAGGAGCTGGACTTGATATGGTCATTTGATAACATACAAAAGATAATGCTCCGGATACTTTTATCGTATAATCTGTACCCGCTACCAAGCCACCTAACAAGCTGTATTGTTTAGAAGTAGAAGTAGTAGTGCCTGCAATTGGATTCACCAGGGCTCCTTTGTTTGTGTACATGTTGAAAGTATAATTGCTGACAGAAGGATGCGTTAATGATAAGGTATAAGTTGCTGTTGCACCGGCATTGGTGCTAAACTTATACCAATCCTCATCAGCAGCAGTAGGTGCAATCCTTGCCAATATCGCAGAGTTCAATGATATCGGTGCAGCTTTTCCTCTTAATGCATTCGGTTCATAAGCATCCAGTCCATCATCACTGATGATAACTGATTTTGATACAGTACAACCATTGGCATCTTTTACCCAAACCACGTAGGTGACTCCGGCAGGACTTCCAGCAAGATTTGAAAACGATCCCGAAGTTTGATAAATACCATTATCCAATTTATACTGATAAGGACCTGTGCCTCCAGAACCAGTTGCAGTAATTGTTCCATTTGCTGTGCAGGTGATATTGGTACTGATTGTAATCAGTACCAAAGCACTGACCGGCTGGGTTACTTCAAATGATGCAGTTCCCTGGCATCCGGCAGTACTTGTTACTATTACAGAATAAGTACCTGCTTTTAATCCGCTGATATCCTCAGTGGTTGCTCTATAGCCGTTAGCTCCTGACCAAACAAAGCTATACCCACTTCCACCTCGACCGGTTGGCGTAATATCAATTGCTCCGGTAAATGCAGCGTTGCATGCAACATGGGTGATATTCCTTGAAATACCTAAAGCTGGCAATTCTGAAACAGTAGCAGATAATGTTTTCGCACATCCATTTGCATCTGTTAACTGCAGGTTGTAAACACCTGGAACCAGCCTGTTTATATCTTCTCTGATAGAAGTAAATCCTCCGGGGCCTGTCCAACTGAAAGTATAACGACCTGTTCCACCGGCTGCTGTAATGTTAACTTCTCCTAAAGCCGTGCCGCTACATGTGCTTACTAAATTATCCAGCACTACCGACAATACAGGCGGTTCAATGATTGTAGCACTAACTGTACCCGTACATCCATTTGCATCTTTCACAGTAATAGTATATATGCCTGCCCCAAGCCCGGTAAACAGATTGCTCGTTTGGTATATTGTACCGCCGTTAATACTGAATTGATATGGAGATGTTCCTCCACGTCCGGTAACGGTAATTATTCCATCAATCAACCCATAGCAACTGATAGCAGTTGCAGCAGTCGATGGGTTTACGGCGGATGGTTGTGTAACAACAAAACTTGCATTTGTTATACATCCATTAGCATCTGTCACGGTTACTGTATAATTTCCTGCAGCCAAACCAGAGACAGATGAAGTTGTAGCTCCGTTACTCCATAAATAGCTATATGGAGATGTGCCGCCAAGTGGCAGAACTGTTGCAGTACCTGTAGCAGTACCAAAACATAAAGCTGCTGTGCCGCTGGTTGATGCAGTTAATAGTGGTGGATCAATAACAACATACGAAGAAGTGGCTGAACATCCATTAGCGTCGGTCACGGTTACTGTATAATTTCCTGCTGCCAAACCAGAAACAGATGAAGTTGTTGCTCCATTACTCCATAAATAACTGTATGGAGATGTACCACCCGAGGCCAGAACAGATGCCGTGCCGGTAGCTGTACCAAAACACAATGTTTTGCTGCCACTTGTTGTTGCCGTTAATAAAGCTGGTTCACTAACTACAAACGATGTAGTAGCTGTGCAAGCATTTGCATCGGTAACTATTACAGAATGAGTACCCGCCAAAATATTTGAAATGCTTGCCGTTGTTGCTCCATTACTCCATAAATAATTATAAAGACCTGTACCACCTATTGCATTAACAGAAGCTGAACCGGTTGCCCCACCATTACAGATTGCTGCAGTTCCGGTAGTTGAAGCTGTTAATAAAAGATCTGGCTCTGTGATTGTAACGGATTCTATTTTTTCATTTTCATCTGCATCTTTGATGGTTACCGAATGATTACCAGCTGTTAGGTTTACACCTGTTGCATCGGTCCCACCATTGCTCCATAAATACGTGAATGGAGAATTTCCGCCATTAATATTGACAGTAGCCGAGCCATTGTTTCCTCCTTTACATGTTACGTTGTTAATATCCAGACTAACATCGAAAAGAACGGAAATTGTAACTTCTCTGGTTACGGTACAACTAAGAATATCAGTAATTACAACACTGTAAGTACCTGGAGCTAGGCCGGATATTGTTTGCGTGGTTTCTTCGGTACTCCAAAGGAAACTATAATTCCCGTTTCCACCCGTAACCAATACGGTAGCCGAACCATTATTTGAATTAGTATTGTTGGAATGAGTAACCGTAAAGCTTACATCAAAAGCAGGAGGCTCCATAATATCAACTGAGGAACTTGCGGTACATCCATCTGCATCGGTTACGGCCACTGTATAAAGTCCTCCCGGAATGTCGAGTAAAACGTCATCAGTTGATCCAGTATTCCATAAATATCTGAATGTTCCAATGCCTCCGCTTTTAATATATACTTCTGCAGCACCATCGGAAGATCCCGGACAGCTTACATCAGTACCAACTATTTCTTCCAACACTATTTCATCCGGTTGGGTAATCGGATAGGAAGCTGTTGCGGTTGATCCATTAGCATCTGTCAATATCAGGCTGTAAGTACCCGGAGCCAGATTGTTCAGGTCCTCGTTGGAACTGAATCCGGCTGTACCATTTTTGTTCCAAGCAAAAACCAAAGGAGCCAATCCACCCGTGACAGAAATATGAACCGTTCCGTTATTGCTGCCAAAACAAGTAATATTTGTCTTTGCATCCAAACTGATAATGGGTAAAGTGCCATTACAAACTCCCGGCATCGGTTGGAAGCCTACTGTTGGAATATCACTGTCAGTTCCATTGGTTAACCATGGAGAGTAGTTAATATTTCCTGCTATAAGGGGTATTATATCTTGAGCATTAGACACACCATACCAGTTACAATTGGCATTGATGTTGGTAGAAATGATATTCGAAATAAATTTACCGGTTCCAGAAAGTCTTGTAATACTGTTATTATTAATCTGTGCAGTTTGAAGCGAACCCACCGACATTCCAAAACCATTAAAGTTGATGACGGAATTATTGGTGGCCGTTAGTGATTTTATATTTCCATCACCACCATAGCCAGCTATAAAGCCCATGCCAAATGATGCTCCATTCAAATCAATTTCATTATTAGTAGCTGTAGCATCCATACCATTTCCGGCAAACAAAATACCTACATAACTGATATTACGAATGAGATTGTTATTGCCGATAGCTACTCTAGTAGTTCCGCTTACATCACGGAAGAAAAATCCATTGTTGGCATTTCGCATTTCGCAATTAGAAATACGGCCACCACCCTGTATTAAAATGGAATGAACTTCATCAGAATTTGTACCATCAATAGTTAGATCTTCAATAATTACATCGCCTAACCCCTGGCCCGTTTGAATAATTCCCTTTTCTACAAAACCGGGCGGTGAAACTAGTGCTGTATTAGGCCCATTGATAATGGTATTACCAATTCCGGCGCCTTTGATAGTAATGTTTTTTGTGAATGTAATCTGTTCTGTAAATGACCCTGCATCTACAAATATTTCTGCCCCTTCTGTTGCTTGGTCTACAGCGTATTGTATGGTAGCAAATGGAGATGCTGCTGTTCCGTTATTGGCGTTATTTCCAAAAGCAGTTGTAAATACATCACCCGTTAAACTGTTATCATTTACATACCACTTATTTGGCCTTCCGGTACAGGTTCCGGTTGCCGGCTGAAAACCTGTTGCCGGATCAGTATCAGTACCGCTTGCCAGCCAGGGGATATGATTGACTGTAGAACCCGTAACTTTTAGAGCAACGTCGTTTTCTGAAGTAACCCCATACCCATTGCAGCTTGCATTAACGGATTGACTGTTTGTTCCATTGTTGATGGAGATGGAGTCACCGGTAAAACTGTTGTTGTTGATGTTGACTGTCGCTCCCGCTGGCAAATTACCATAACCTATATATGGACTTAATGTAGAATTTGCGGCGTCATAAATCGAAACTGATTGTTTGTAGCCACTTATTTTATTTTGTTGAATATTTATTATGGCATCAGAAGGAGTTGTTCCAGGTGATCCTCCATCAGTCATTAATAAGATTCCAGAATAAACAATCTGGGCATTAGGAGATGCTACAGGAGGCAAAGGATTTGTACCAGTAAAACTTAATTCATTTTTTTCAATGATTGCATTTGTAAGTTTTCCATTTACTCTTATCCCATAAATATTGGAACTAGAGATAAGACTATAATCTCCTGTGTGATTAATATGATTGCCCCGGATAATTACCGATGGATTAAGTATTGTACTGGAATTATAACTAACATTCATGGCTTGTGCATTGCCAGCATTTATGTTAATAGTATTATTCTCAATCTTAATTACGCTTGAACTGCCTATTGTAGCACCACCAGTTCTGGTATATGATAAATTTCCAGCAAGATTGTTTTCGATATAATTATTAATGATCTCAATATTTGACGATTCGGCTATATTATTGTTTAGATTTAAGCTCCACAATGAATTATAAAATTTATTATTGGATATCGTTGCATTAGCTATTCTTGAAGAAAAAAGATTATACCAGCTTTTATCTACAGTATTGTTAGAGAAGCTAACACTGTCTACCAGGCCTATTGATCCTAAATTTGCAGTCAATTGTGTTCTGGGTGTTGCTCCAGCTACTACAAAAGAATTATTATTGATACTTATATTTTTCAAATAACTCAGTATCATAGTTTGCCCATTTCCGGCGTCATATTTTTCAAATCTGTTATTAGTAAAAGTATATCCCGAAGTAACCGGCATGGCAGGGCTTGTAACAAATTTTCCTGTTAATTGAAATTGAACACTTGTCGAATTGATTCTTAAGATATTCTTAAGAAAACTAAAGTTTCCAAAATCATTGTTGGTTGTGGAATTATTTGATAATACAAAAGCTGATTTATTACCAGGATCCAAGGTCAATCCTTCCAGCTTGATATCATTTGCAGCAATGGTAAAAGTTGATCCGGTAATGATACTTTCTGCATTCCTGGATGCATTGGGCAATAATGGATTTACAGCATTGTTCGGACTGATAACCGCATTTGCTCCAAGAATCGTTACAGATTTATTAATGGAAATATTTGCAGTTGCAAAGGTACCCGCATCCACATAAATCATTCCCCCTGCAGCTACTCTGTTTATAGCATATTGAATTGTCGCAAATGGCAGAGCTGCAGTTCCGGGATTTGAATCATTACCAATTGCTGTGGTATACGCATCCCCTGTTTGGCTGTTATCATTCACATAAACAATAGGTAAACTTTCACAGCTATATGAGCTATAACTTGCTGTAGCATCTTTAAACCAATCTGCAGGAATATTATTTACAATTCCTGCATCAACCTTAATGCAACTTAACGCAGGATTATTATTTGCACGAAATGAATAACCAGCCCAACCAGGGCCTGAGAAATTTACATTATTCCCATTGGCTATATTCAAGTTAACTAAATTGTTACCAGAAAAATTCATGAATTTCAATCTGGTATTTATTGAGATATCCAATGAGGTTAACTTATTTCCGAAAGTGATTAATTCTTCTAAAAGGAGGTTGTTACTTACGTTTAACGATGTTAATTGATTGTTCCAACTATTTAATGCAATCAATTTGGGGTAATTGGATACATCAATGCTTGTTAAAGCATTGCGACCAAAATCTAAACTAGTTAAATTTGGCTTATTCCCTAGATTAAGTACCGTTAATAAATTATTGTTGCAATTCAAAACTTTCAAGGAAGCAAAATGCTCTATACCTGCCAGACTCGAAATGTTTTTATTTTCTATATATAAGTCTGTTATTGCAAGCGCATCACATTTTTTAATATTACCATTAAGACCATTGGTATCAAATCCCAAATCGATTAAGGCTTGTTCAAAATTGGCATCGGGTATTGCAAATGTTTCATCACAATTTATGATCGGGCAGCTCGTATTATAACTTGCTGTTGCATCTTTAAGCCAATCTGATGGTATATTGTTGATCATGTTGGCATCAACCTTTATGCAGCTTAGCCCTGGATTATTCGTTGCATCAAATGAATAATTAGCCCATTCATATTTTGAGAAATTTATATTATTGCCATTGGCAATATTCAAGTTCACCAGTTTGTTATTTGCGAAATTCATGAATTTCAATTTCGAATTAACGGATATGTCCAAGGAGCTTAGATTGTTTCTAAATATTACTAAATCTTCCAATTGGAGATTCTGGCTT
>JAYWCV010000222.1:0-6921 GCA_043780275.1 Chitinophagaceae bacterium | reverse complement strand
TAATTCAGGAGAATAAGCTGGTATAAAAAGCAAGGCAATATTGTCAGGTATGATGAGTTTTTGAGCTTTATGAAAGGCACCATTATCAAGGAGGAGAATTTTAAATTCATCAGCGGCCTGCTGTGCGAACGCATTTAAAAAAAGCTGAAAGCTATCTGCATTGCAATAGGGCATTTCAAGTTCAAAATGATCGCCTGTTATGGGAGAGAATGCTCCGAATAGATACAGGGACTCAAACACCTGCTGAAACAGGCAGACCGGCTTGATGCCTTTAGCGGTTAATCCCTTCCCGTTTCTGGTAAATAACCCAAAGCGGCTTTCGTCCTGGCAATAAAGATTTATTTTTTTGAATGCTTTCCTTTTTTCGGAGATGATTTTTTCACAGATATGGCCGAAGTTTTTTTTAAAGCCTCAACGGCTTGTTCATCCTTCTTTATATGAACTTTCCTTGCTACTTTTATTTTAGCGTTAAACTTTCTTACCACAAACCCATGAAAGGTTTTATAGTTTATATCCGTTTCAAAGGTTTTGTTAAACCAATCTAATAACTCTATGAAGCCCACCATGCCGTTATGAGGATCGTTTAATTGCTTTTTTAAGGCTTGCTCCTGCTCCTCATTGATTTTGGTTGGCTTGTATCCAATATTAGAATGTGACATAAGCATTTCGATACCGCCTTCAATATAGAGGCTCCGCCAGGTCTGAACGCTATTGTGGTTAACCCCGATTTCATTGGCCACAAGTCGTTTGGAAATGCCACTGCCCTGGTTTTGTTTAAAAACCAACAATGCCTGAAGCCGTTTGGCTATCATAGCCGGACTGTTTTTCATTAACTTCTTAAGCTCACTTGCACTTTCTTTTATCATAAATGTTTTGGGGGCTGACATATTTTATTTTGTTTATGCAAAGATAACCTATTATATTTTAGTCCAATACAAATAAAAAAATAGTTGTTAACATTTTTGGACTATTTTATAACAAGTAATGGTATAAGAATTAAATATTCAACATATTCAGTTAAAACCCGATAGCTGGATTTGTTAACTCTTTTTGAAAACTATTTATTCTTTTATCCATTACAAATGTCCAAACAGGAGGAACCAATGCCAACATCATCATGCCGGGATAACCCGTTGGCATTTGTGGCGAATGATCGAAATGGCGCAATACCTGGTATTTGCGGCTTGCCAAATAATGGTGATCGCTGTGTCGGCTTAGCTCAAACAGCATCAACCGGCCAATGGCATGATTGCTGTTCCAACTATGAACAGGCATGGCACGTTCATAATTTCCATCTGTGGTCATCTTTCTTTGTAATCCATAATGCTCAATATAGTTTACCGTTTCGAGCAATAAGATGCCAATAAATGCCGAAGCAATAAAGTAACCGGTAATTATCCAGCCAAATAATAAAAAGATAACGGCTATAAAGGCAATTTGAATAAGATGAAACTGAATCATTTCATTCGTAAAAGATAGAATCGATTGCCCTTTTTTTCTCTGTTCTTTATTGGCAATATGCCAGGCACTGATATAGCTGAAAACAATACTTCGGAAATAGAAAGCATAAACCCATTCGCCTTTTCTTGCACTGCTTGGGTCTTCGGGTGTGGCTACCCTTTTATGATGACCCTTATTATGTTCTATAAAAAAATGCATATACAAGGAAGTTAGCAATAAGAGTTTAGCCAGAGTTTGTTCAAATCTGTTTACACGATGACCCAGTTCATGCCCGGCATTGATACCAAATACGCCACAAAGCAATCCCATGACAAATATTCTTCCGGCAGTTTCATACCATAACAACACATCATTTTGTAACGAGTATAAAAAAAGAAACAATGCAATGAACTGTAATGGAACAACCAAGTATAAAATAATATCGTAGGTTTTGTCTGCTTTTGCCAGTTCTTCTTCTGCCTCATTCATGTTTTTTTCATTCGCCTTCATAAATAATTCCAATAAAGGAATCATCAGCCATGCATAAATCAGCGGAATGAATATGAGCCAGCCTTTCGAAAAAAAAGAAACAAAGGCTGCTGCATAAATAATAAATGGCGTCAGGTATTTTAATGCTTGTGTATTCATATTTGTAATACAAGTTAAGAAATTTAAAAAAGTCTTTTAACTTTTCATTTCGAAGAAGGATGATTTAGTTTTTAAACGTAGCCTTTATTATCTTGTCTTATTAAAAATTTATCGATGCCTTTATCAAAACAAATTCAAAATCAGCATTTATTATGGCGGGCAGGGTTTGGACCTTCTTCAGAACAATTGAAAGACCTGTCTGATTTTTCTCCTCCGCAATTTTATAAAGCACTGCAAAAAGCATCCGAAAAAAAACCTGCTTATATTGACGTGTCGAACGATTATTTAAAAGGATTCTTTATGGGTTTGGAGGATACCATAAAACAAAAACAAAAAGACATTTCGGAAGAAGAAAAGAAAAAGCTCCAGAAAGAGCTGAGAGAAAGTGTCAGGTCAATGAATCAGGTATGGATGAATGAAATGGTGAATAGTGCAGCGCAACTTCGGGAGAAAATGGCTTTTTTCTGGCATGGACATTTTGCCTGCAGAAACCTTAATGTATTTTATCAGCAGGAATTGTTGAATACCATACGCAGCAATGCTTTGGGTAGTTTCCGTGATTTATTATTGGAGGTTTCCAGGTCGGCTGCAATGATAAATTTTTTAAATAATAATCAAAATAGAAAGGATAGTCCGAATGAAAATTTTGCCAGGGAAGTGATGGAGTTGTTTACCATGGGCCGGGGCAATTATAATGAAGACGATATAAAAGAAGCGGCACGGGCTTTTACCGGGTGGGGTGCAAACCTGAAAGGCGAATTTGTTTTCCGTCCATTTCAGCACGATAATGGAAATAAAACCATTTTCGGAAAGACCCGAAATTTTTCAGGAGAAGATGTTATTGATTTATTGCTGGAACAAAAACAAACTGCTTTGTTTATCACAAAAAAAATTTACCGCTTTTTTGTAAATGAAGAAATTGATCAGTCAAAAACCGAATGGCTGGCAGAGCGTTTTTTTCAAAGCAACTATGATATTTCCAAACTGATGGAAGATATTTTTACCAGCCAATGGTTTTATGAGGAGAAGAATATTGGTAGTAAAATAAAATCTCCGGTCGAATTATTAGTGGGCATACAACGAATATTACCCATGAAGATTGAAAATGAAGATTCACTGGCATTATTACAAAGAGTATTGGGACAGGTTTTGTTTTATCCGCCCAATGTAGCAGGCTGGCCCGGTGGCAAGTCCTGGATTGATAGCTCATCATTGATGTTCCGAATGCGCATACCGCAACTGATTAGCATGAATGATGAGTTAAATGTAAAAGAAAAAACAGATGATGATCTGGCGATGGGTAGAAAAATGGAAGAAAGGAAAATGCAGGCAGCGGGGTTTAATAAAAAACAGCTATTGAAGACCGAGATAAACTGGAATCATTTTATAAAGTATTTTGAAAAGATAGGAAGAGAGAACCTGGTAAACACAATCTCCAAAACATTGTTGCAAACACGGAGTTCTGTCAGCAAAGAAGTAATTACACAGTTTACAAATAGTGGTAGCAGGGAGTCCTTTGTAAAAACAGCCAGTTTGCAAATAATGAGTACTCCGGAATATCAGCTTTGCTAAAAAATAATTAACCAATCCGTAAAGGGTTTAATGATTCAGAAATATGTTAATCAAAAGAAGTCAATTTATACAATCGGGGGCATTGGCCACAGCATCCATGATGTTGCCAAAATTTTTAAAAGCTTTTGAAGCCCGCCCGGATGACCCGTTCGGACGGGGTAGAAATATTGTGCCAGCAGGAAACAAAGTTTTGGTAGTGCTTCAATTAAGTGGAGGGAATGATGGATTAAATACGGTAATCCCTTATCGTAATGATATTTACTATAAAGCGAGACCACGTTTAGGTATCGAAAGCTCCAAGGTTTTAAAAATCAGCGATGAAGTCGGCCTGCATCCGGCGTTGACCGGCTTGAAAGATTTGTATGATGATGGGTGTTTGGGAATTTTGAACGGAGTGGGTTATCCCAATCCTGACCGTTCCCATTTCCGGAGCATGGATATCTGGCACACTGCCAGCAACAGTAATGAATATTGGAATACCGGTTGGTTAGGCAGATATCTCGATGCACAATGCAACGGATGTGATAAACCGACTCAGGCATTGGAGATTGATGATATTTTAAGCCTGTCTTTAAAAGGCGATTTAAACAAAGCCATTGCATTAAAAGATCCTAAGCGTTTGTTTGGCACAAGTAATGAAATTTTTTTCAAGGAATTACTAAAACAACATCCGCAAATCCAATCAGAAAAGCCGGTTGAATATTTGTATAAAACAATGGCCGAGACGTTATCTTCTGCCGATTATATTTTTCAACAAAGTAAAATGCATCCATCAACCGGAAACTATCCGGCTACGGAAACGGGACAAAGTTTGAAGACCATTGCATCACTGATTTTTTCTGAAATTAATACCAAGGTTTATTATTTATCCCTGGGAAGTTTTGATACACATGTAAATCAGCAAGCTCAGCAACAACGTTTATTTGCCGAAATGAATGATGCCATCAGCTCATTTGTAAAAGACTTAAAAGCCAATAATCGTTTTGATGATGTGATGCTGATGAGTTTTTCTGAATTTGGCAGAAGGGTAAAACAAAATGCCAGTAACGGAACCGATCATGGAACAGCCAATAATATGTTTTTTATTGGCGGAGGTTTGAAACAAAAAGGATTGATCAATGCCATGCCCGACCTGAATAATCTACAAGATGGTGATTTACAACATACTGTAGATTTTAAAAATGTGTATTCAACCATCTTAAAAAATTGGCTCCAAGCTAATGATGAAATGATTTTGAAAGGAAGTTTTAAACCTCTTTCATTTGTGTAAAAAAAATATTATTTTTTTTACAATTCATTTACAATTCATTCAACTCTTTAACAGATATTTGCTTTCCGAAAATCAATATCTGTCAAAGTCAAGATTCATATTAATTTTAGTTTTCACTGCCCTGAATACCTGTATGGTTTTCAAGGCACAGCTATTCAGAGTAATGAGTGGCCAGGATGCTTCTATTGAAAAAATAATGGGAGATTATGCTGAGAATGAAAATGAAAAAGAAGGCAAAGGAGCAAAAAGCAAGTTGACTAAATCCCTGGAAGAACAAAAATGGTTGATGACTTTTGACATACTAAATAATTCATCTCTCACTTTTTCGCAATACATTAGCAGTGCCTCACTTAAAGGCTTGCCATCCGTTTCTTTAGAAATAGAAACACCTCCTCCCGATTTTACTGTTTAATAGTGCGACACATTTTTTTATTTGATTACTCTAAAGGTGATCAACAAGTATTTATTAAATATTAATATATGAAGGCAAATAGTAAACTTTCTTTAACTGCACATCTGAAAAACGACATTCCAGCTGGTATCATCGTATTTTTTGTAGCTGTACCTCTTTGTCTGGGGATAGCATTAGCTTCCGGGGCTCCTCTTTTTTCAGGAATCATAGCCGGAATTATTGGTGGTATAGTTGTAGGTATGTTGAGTGGTTCTCCATTGGGTGTAAGTGGTCCCGCAGCGGGTTTGGCTGTCATCGTTTTAAACTCCATCCAGCAATTGGGAGCATTCGAATCGTTTTTATTGGCCGTAGTTATTGCCGGATTGATTCAAGTAATATTAGGCTTTGCAAAAGCCGGTATTATCGGGTATTATTTCCCGTCTTCTGTAATCAAAGGAATGCTTACCGGTATTGGTATCATTATCATATTGAAGCAGATACCACATGCTTTTGGATATGATAAAGACTATATAGGTGACCTGGATTTTAAACAGATTGATGGCCAGAATACATTTTCTGAACTTATTAATATGTTGAATTTTATATCTCCGGGAGTTGTTATTTTAACGTTGATTTCCATGTTTATCCTTATTTTTTGGGAGAGGGTATTAATTAAAAAACATAAAATATTCCAATTGATTCAAGGACCGCTTGTTGTTGTAGTGTTGGGTGTAGTATATAATATGTTTACAACAGGCGGAGAATGGGCCATCAAAACAAAGCAATTGGTAAGTATTCCTGTTGCGGCTAATTTTTCGGAATTTCTGGGACAGTTTACCTTCCCTGATTTTTCACAAATCGGAAACCCCCAGGTTTATATAATTGCCATTACATTAGCAGTTGTTGCCAGTTTAGAAACCCTTCTTTGTGTGGAAGCAACCGATAAAATGGATCCTTACAAAAGAGTAACTCCAACCAATCTTGAATTGAAAGCACAAGGTATCGGTAATATGGTTTCTGGCTTTATTGGCGGATTACCATTGACCCAGGTTATAGTAAGAAGCTCGGCCAATATTCAAAGTAATGCAAAAACAAAGATGTCGGCTATTTTTCATGGGTTGATGTTATTGGTTTCTGCAGTAGCTATACCATTTGTATTAAACCAGATTCCTTTGGCCAGTTTGGCTTGTATCTTATTTGTTGTTGGTTATAAGTTAGCCAAACCGGCTTTGTTTAAAGCCATGCTTAAACTGGGTGCTGCACAGTATGTTCCATTTTTAGTAACGATAGCGGGTATTGTATTTACCGATTTGTTGAAAGGAATCATTTTAGGTTGTATAGTAGCCATTTTCATTTTATTAAGAAACAATTTTAAAAACGCTTTCTTCTTACATAAAGAACAGAATGAAGACGGTCACAATGTAAAAATGAAATTATCAGAGGAAGTTAGCTTTTTGAACAAGGCAAATATCCTGAACGAATTGAATGAAATTCCAGAAAATTCAATAGTAGAGATTGATATGTCAAATTCAGTAGCGATCGATTACGATGTATTGGAGATTATCGATAACTACAGAATTAATGCGGAATCCAAAAACAT
>JAYWCV010000221.1:0-3307 GCA_043780275.1 Chitinophagaceae bacterium | reverse complement strand
AGGTTATCAATCTTGAAATTGTTATTGGTCAGGTTCTTCCATTGATTTACTATTCGTCCGTTCATATCCATCAACTGAATATCGCGGATTGAACGGGTATCTGCAAAAACCACGTTTACGGTTCCGTCGGTACTTGGGTTAGGGTAAACTACTGTTCTGAACGACTGGCCTTCGCCCATTACACTTCTTATTTCGCTATATTTTGATTTGCCATCAAAATCTTCCTGCAACAGACGGTACTGACTTACGCCTTTCAGAGTATTTAAATCGTTAAAAGAATAGGACAAATCTGACTCAGAATTACCGGCTTTTGCTTTTGTATTTACAAAGGCAATGGTCCTGAAATCGCCTCCACCATCTTTACGCTGAACCTGGAAACCTTTATTATTTGACTCGGTAGAAGTTTCCCAAACCAGGCTTACGTTTGATTTGTTGCGGCTGGCATTGAAGGATTTTAAAGTCACAGGTAATGGGGCCGCCTGCGGCATGCAAATAGCATTAGGAGTAAGAAATGCGTTTAGATACATTCTTTTACCATTCACTTCTACAAGTGCTGTGGTACTTACATAATCGTGAGCACCCAAGTAAAACACCAAGCCTCCAGGTGAGGAAATCTTTATTCTTGCTACACTGGCGCCTATATTGTTAGAACCATTTCCAGCCGGTAGTCCAGATGGAGCTTTTGCATGATCATGTTCGTTGTTTTGTAATGAACCGAGATAGGCCCAGTTCTTAAAACTTCCACCATTATTAAAATCAACATGACCTTGAAACTGCGAATAACTTAACGCCGGATTAGGATAAACATTTGCTGTATAACCGCTATAATCATTTACTGTTGCCGCATTTATACCTCCTGTTGAATGCATTTTTAGAAAATTCTCATACGTTTTGACAGCTACACATTCCATCAGTATATTGCCGCCATCTAATGCAAATTGTCTAACTGCGTTCATGGTAGCTTGTTGTGTACTATTAGGATTAGTCACACCCCAATGTGCTTCACTTGCAAAGGTGAAACAATCAGAAATAGGTTAGTTCCTAAACTCTTGCTCCAATTGGTAGCATTATCAACAACCTGACCAAACCTGATGCCCGCATCATAAAAATACTGGCGGTGAATGTCCCAGTTACCACCATCATTCATTAAAGCAGCTTTTGGTTTCCAGATCCCCCCCCCTGAAGTCTTATAATCATACCGCACGGGTACTGCGGTAGCTAAGGCTGTGGTCTGATACACATTTACAGCAGTTACTGTGGTTGAAAGGGCATTGTAAGCATCAATTAATGTATTAATATTAGCTGGCAGATCCGCTGCAAAAATCACAAATGGACCGGATCTGAAATCACGCAATTCTGATGCAGCAGCTGTAGGTTTAATACGACTTGCCGTAACGCTAAAATCAATATCGTCTTTTACTTTTGCAGAACTGATGACCCACCTGACTCTAACATTATTGTTTAACAGGTAGGTAACAAGTCCATACGAATATAAATTAAATGTTGTTCCATTGCTCTGGAGCACATTATCCATAGCAATAACATAACTGCCAGAAGGTAAGTTTGTTAAATTGCTTGTTGCAGGAGGTATGTCCTGAGTAAAAACAGACATTACAAAGAATGTCATTGCGATTAAAGAGAGTAAAAATTTTTTCATGCTCGTAGGTTTTAAGTGTTTAATAATTTTGCTGGCCTAACAAAAAACTTGTTAATACCAACCGGTAGTTTAAGAAGGAAATGAATTTCTACGGCGTACTTAGGAGGAATGGATCACAAAAAATTGTGGTGTTTCAGGATAATTTGAAGTAAAATTCTAACAGCATTTTATTGCCAATAGCAGATTACTCAAAGGATTAATAATTTTTGTGATTTTTTTGTAGGAAACTTGGAGGATTGATGATTGAAAAAGCTCAGAATTTCGTCTCATCTGATTGCAAAGAAAAACAGAATAATTTTAAGATGCAAGCTTTTTTGTTCCAATTTTTATATATTTATTATTGTTATATATATATTCTCAAATAATCAACGGCATATACAAACGAAAAAAGGGGAAACTAAGACTAGTCTCCCCGTGATTATTAAACCTTGAGCTTAATATTATCGAATAATGATCTTTTCTATAGTTTGTTCTTTCGTTCCTTGATCTACAACCCGAAGGTTGTAAAAGCCAGGCACCAGGTTATCAATCTTGAAATTGTTATTGGTCAGGTTCTTCCATTGATTTACTATTCGTCCGTTCATATCCATCAACTGAATATCACGGATAGATCGGGCTTCCTCAAAAACCACATTCACGGTACCTGTTGTACTTGGGTTTGGATAAACAATAGTTCTGGCAGACTGACCTTCTCCTTTTACACTCCGTATATCGCTATATTTTGATTTTCCATCAAAATATTCCTGCAACAGACGGTACTGACTTACACCCTTCAAGTTATTTACATCGGTAAAAGAATAGGATAAGTCTGATTCAGAATTTCCGTTTTTTGCTTTGGTATTTACAAAAGCGATGGTTTTAAAGTCGTTTCCGCCTTCTTTACGCTGAACCTGGAAGCCCTTATTATTCGACTCGGTAGTTGTTTCCCAAACCAATGATAGATTTGATTTGTTGCGAATGGCATTGAAAGATTTGAAGTTGACGGGGAGAGGAGAACAAGCAGCATCTTCATGCTAATGTAAGCAACAGTTGAATATCCTGAAGCAGGAACAACTACTTGTAACCACAAACTGGCAGTCTCACCAGGTGTAGTAGAACCTGAATATGCGAACTGTGTTCTTGATTGAATACCATCTGGTGCTAAAGTAGTATCTGCACTGGTAAAAATTGATGGCCCGTCTCCTCCTTTTTTCTTTAAAACCTTAAACTCGAACAGTTTTTAACCGGGGGTTGCCAAGCTTTGCTTTGCCGGTACCGGGTTAGCATTTTTCAAAGGTTGGCAAGCCTTATAAATAATCAGGTCATCTTTTAGAAGCAATAAATATACTTGGAGTTACTCCAAACTCTTCTTTAAAACATTTTGTAAAATAAGAAGGACTTTCAAAGCCAACTGTAAATGCAGTCTGTGAAATAGTATATTCTGTAAGCAACATGGAGGCTGCTTTTTGTAATCGGTATTTTCTAATAAATTCATTGGCCGATGAATGCAGTTTAGCAGCTAACTTTCTATTCAAAGTCCGGCGACTCATGGACATTGATTCGGCTAATTTTTCCACATCTAAATCAGTATTACTGATTCGTTTTTCTACTTCTTTACTCAGTTTCTCCACGAAACTATCCATTAATAACTCAGGCATGGCACATGTTTTT
>JAYWCV010000220.1:0-3956 GCA_043780275.1 Chitinophagaceae bacterium | reverse complement strand
CTCAAGTCGCTTATCTGGGAAGAGACCTTTGTAATTTGTTTTATGACTTAATAATTCCATATTGCAAAGTAATATATTTGTGTCCAAACGGTAGCTGCCGTCAGGCAGGTTTGTACTCCACCAACCACACTACCCATAATGAAATTACTAACCATCAAGCCATCTATAAATGGTTGTTGGTACGCAAAACACGGGCTTAACGGCATCTATGGTTAAAATTTATCTACCGCAGCTTCTCATTATTCTGATGCCTTTCCCCATCCCGTAACGTTTTCTTATCCATATTTTTTTTCAGAGCCTCTGTAAGGTCCACTCCGGTTTGATTGGCGATACAGATCAACACCCATAATACATCGGCCAGTTCATTCGATAAATCCTTATCCTTTTCCGATTCTTTAAATGATTGGTCTCCATAAATACGGCTCATCAAACGAGCTACTTCCCCCACTTCTTCGGTAAGAATGGCCATATTGGTGAGTTCGCTGAAATACCGCACACCGGTTGTCTTAATCCATTCATCCACTTTTTGCTGGGCTTGCTGTATGGTCATGTGGTATATTTTATAATGGTAATTTTAATATCCCTAATTCCTTATTCCCTATTCCTTTTTCCTCATTCCCTATTCCAAATTCCTAATCCCTAATCCCTTATTCCTTACTCTTTGTATCAATCACAATCGTCACCGGGCCATCATTCAACAATTCTACTTTCATGTCGGCTGCAAAAACACCCGACTTCACCGGTTTTCCCAAGTCGGTACTTAATTGAATTTTTAATTTTTCATAAAGCGGAATAGCAGTCTCCGGCTTGCTGGCTTTTATATAACTGGGCCTGTTTCCTTTTTTGGTAGAAGCATGCAGGGTAAACTGGCTTATTACCAATATATCGCCATGAATTTCTTTTACAGAAAGATTCATCACGTCTTCATCATCCGCAAACACCCGCAGATTAATAATTTTATTACTCAACCAAAGAATGTCTTCTTCAGAATCCAAATCCTCGATACCCACAAATACCAACAGCCCTTTTTCAATTTCGCCGCTGACCGTTTTATCGATGGTTACACTTGCTTTTGAAACCCGTTGTATGACTGCCCGCATCTTTCTGTATTTTTATGTTACAAATGTACAGGCAGAATGATTGACATCGCATCCGAAATAAAATTCAAAACCTCACGCAGTGGCGGCAAAGGCGGACAAAATGTAAACAAAGTGGAAACCGCTGTTACCGGATTTTTCCATGTTCATGAATCTGAGATACTGAATGAACTGCAAAAAGAAATGGTATTGCAGAAGCTTGCCAACCGTATAAATGCGGATGGGGAATTTTTCCTGAAATCTCAGACGCACCGAAGCCAGTTGTCGAATAAGGAAGAAGTGATTAAATTAATGAACCGGCTTATTACGGATTCTTTTAAAAAGAAAAAAGCAAGGATCGCCAGCAAGCCATCCAATATGTCGAAAGAAAAAAGAATTGAAGCTAAAAAAATGAAATCCACGATTAAGCTTGGCCGTAAAAAATTCAGGTTGGATGAGTAGCTTAAAATAATGAAGCTGATTTTTTCTTTTTTATGACTTGCATGAATGTATTTGTTGAATTTAAATTCAGTACCGTTAAATTTGTTTTAAATCATTTTTTTGAGCAGCATAAAAAAATTAGCCGGACAAACAATGTGGTATGGAACCAGTTCCATAGTTGCCCGTTTTTTAAACTATTTGCTGACACCATACCTTACCCTGAAACTAAGCGGAGTGGATTATGGTGAAATGAGCCTGGTTTATGCAATCATTCCTTTTTTCAATGTCATTTTCACTTATGGATTGGAAACTGCCTATTTCAGATTCATCCAGCATAAAGAAAATGAAAACGAAATTTACAATACGGCCACGGTTTCTTTAATCATCAGCACTATTTCCTTAACCACATTGGTCATTGTTTTCCGGTCATCTATTGCCGGGCTGATAGGCATTCACGAATTTCCTGAATATATTACATGGAGTGCCTTCATCATTGCTTTTGATGCATTGAGCACCTTAGCTTTTGCCCGTTTACGGCATGAAGGACGGCCCATCAAATTTGCTTTTATCCGCATTGCAGGTATCATCATCAATATTGCGGTTATTTATTTTTTCATTTCTGTTTGTCCGCAGATAAAGCAATCAAATCCGGACAGCCTGTTATTGTTTTTTTACAACGAAAACATGGGAGTTGGATATATCATCATAGCAAACCTTATCCAGGCCATTTTTTCATTTATTTTATTGAAGAAAGAATTTTTCAGTTTCCGCTGGCGGTTCAATACAAAGCTCTGGAAGGAAATGATGATGTATACCCTACCCCTGATTATTGTAGGGTTTGGTGGAATGATCAATGAAACACTTGACCGGATTATGCTGGTTTGGTGGTCTGTTGCCCCTACACCCGATGATATAAAATTCCAGGTGGGAACCTATAGTGCAAACTATAAACTGGCTATTTTAATCACACTCTTTATTCAGGCATTCCGTATGGGAGCCGAACCCTTCTTTTTTAAACAATCTATGCAGGAAGATGCACAGAAAACCTATGCAAGAGTGATGAAGTTTTTTGTCATTGTTGTTTGCTGTATGTTCCTGGTTGTTGTTCTTTTTCTGGATATATGGAAAGAATTTATTCAAAATCCGGATATGTGGGTTGGATTGAAAGTAGTACCCATCTTATTGTTAGCTAATATATTTCTGGGTATTTATTATAACCTGTCCATCTGGTATAAGATCACCAATAAAACAATGACGGGTGCCTGGATAACATTAGCCGGATCGGCAATAACCATTTTTATAAACTATCTATTCATACCCCGCTATGGATATATGGCTTGTGCATGGGCAACTTTTTTCTGCTATGGCAGTATGATGGTTATCTCTTTTGTATTGGGACAAAAGCATTACCGAATTCCCTATGCATGGAAAAAATTACTGGCTTATCTCATAATCAGTGTCATGCTTTATGCTTTACATCATTTATTAGGTTCATTCAACAGCAATGTATTAATCAATCATACTGCAGGTATAGTCGCCGTTAGTTTATTTGTTCTATTAATTTTACGGGTGGAAAGAAAAGAATTTACCAACTTCCCGTATATCGGAAAATTATTCAGGTCTAATTCTTAATCTCCCTTTACAAATGGATTATTCATTTTTTCGAAACCGATGGTTGTCGTTTGACCATGCCCGGAATAAACTATTACATCATCGGGTAAAACATACAATTGTGTTTTAATGCTGTTTAATAATATATTGTAATCTGCACCGGGTAAATCGGCCCGGCCTATACTGCAGTAAAAAAGTACATCACCGGCAATAACATAGTTTTCGTTGGCATTATAAAAACTAACACTGCCCGGAGAATGGCCGGGGGTAAATAAAATTTTCAGTGAATCTTCGCCGATAGTTATGAATTCGTTTTCTTTTAAATAAATAAGCTCGCCTTCATAATTATCAAACGGTAACTGCCACATTAAACCGGATGCCGGAGCCATTTCAAGCATTTTCTTTTCGAGTGGATGTATCTGCAGTTTCAAACCCCATGTTTCGGCTACAAACTTGTTGCCAAATACATGGTCGAGATGACAATGGGTGTTCAACAGCATGATTGGCTTCAAATTATTTTCTTCTATAAATGCTTTCAGTTCTTCTTTTTCCCGATCATCATAACAACCCGGATCGATAATAATACAGTCCAGTTTTTCATTATAAAGAATATAAGAATTTTCCTGAACCGGATTAAATGTAAATGCCTTAACTTTTAACATGAATCTTATTTTGTATTTTAGATTATAAAATTAAACTTCACAAGGAACAAAGCTATCTTAGATTTGTTCAACATCAGTAAAGTATGAATAAATCATCAGGCCTAATAGTCAGTTTTGTAATTGCAATAACCGTTTTTACAGCATCAAACAGTAATGCGCAGGTTAG
>JAYWCV010000219.1:0-11362 GCA_043780275.1 Chitinophagaceae bacterium | reverse complement strand
GTAGCATCAACCAGACGTGAAAATTTTATCAGTTCACTCGCTGGCCGTATTCCCGGAGCTTTTATTACCCAAACTACGGGTATGCCAGGATCTTCGGCTAGCATCGTTTTGAGGGGCCCTACTTCGATTGATGGTTCAAACCAGCCCATATTTGTTGTAGATGGTTTGGTAATAGATAATAATGCATTTGAAATGCAAGACAGACTTCCGGGCGGTGGTGGTTTGAATACGGCGAACCGAAACAATGATTTTGGTAACCGTGCCATGGATATCAACCCATCTGATATTGAATCGTTAACTGTATTAAAAGGCCCAGAAGCGACTGCATTATATGGTTCAGATGGCGCAAACGGTGCAATTATTATTACCACTAAAAAAGGAAAAAAAGGAAAAGCAAACATTGGTTATAATAATTCTTTCCGTTTAGAGAAAGTGTATCGTTTACCCGAAATTCAAAAAGTGTACGATCAAGGAAGTCTTGGTATAAACAACCCAACCATTCGTAATTACTTTGGTCAAAAAATACCAGAAACGGCTACACTATTTGATAATATTGGAAATTTCTTTCAATCAGGCTTCACGCAACAACATAATGTATCCATAGATGGGGGAAATGAAAATGGCACCTATCGATTTAGTGGAAGCAATATCAGCCAAGATGGAGTTGTACCTAAAACAGGATTCACAAGAAATAATTTTCGTTTAAATACAACCTATAAATTCGGCGATAAAATAAATATTACCAACTCCTTTTCTTATATCAATTCCAGAACCGATAAAGCATCTAAAGGAACTGGTGGGTTTTTATTAAGTCTTTTATCTTGGCCTACAATAGACAATTCCAATAATTTTCTTGATGCAAACGGAAATAGAAAAACAGTTAGAGGTGATTTATTAGGAGCCGAAGATGATAATCCTTTTTGGGATGTAAATCGAAATATCAACTTTGATATGAATGACCGATTCATGGGTAATTTTCAGATTAGCTATGATGTAAATAAATGGTTGAATTTTACTGCCCTAACCGGGGTTGATAATTATTCAACAAATGGAACCTGGTTTTTTCATCCACAATCAAATCAAGCCCGTACAATTGGTGGATTAATTCAACAATTTAGAGAAAGCCAAAGACTAGTAAATGGTGCTTACAGATCAACTATCAGAAAGAAAATTGGCCTATTAAACAATACATTAATCACGGCTTTCACTTTCGACAGCCGTAAGTACGAAGTAAACGCAATTAAAGGGGAAAGACTATTTGATCCCACATTTATTAGTATAAATAATGCCGATCCAATTACCGTTGCATCGCTTACCAATGCTGAAAATTTTAACCGATTTGGTGCTTTTATGAACTACAATGGCAGCTATAATAAATGGTTGAATATTTCCTTGTCTGGCAGAATGGACGGATCTAGTAGATTGGTGAACCCACTAAAATTCGAGAATAAAGATGCCATTTATTATTATTGGTCTTCGGGTATGAATATTGTTTTTTCGGACTTGATAAAGAAATTACCCACTTTCTTTGATTTTGGAAAAGTTAGAATCAACTACGCTACTACTGGTAGAGATCCAAGAACTCCATATGTAAAAGCGAACCGATTTACTCCTTCTACTTTTACTGGTGGTGGCTTCTCTCCTTCTGTTACACAGGGAAATGCCAATTTACGTCCAGAATTCAGCAATCAATTTGAGACAGGTATCGAATTGAAATTTTTAAAAAGTCGTTTAACATTTGACTTTGCCTATTATGATAACCAAACGAAAGACCAGTTAATTAACCCCAGATTATCGTATGCATCTGGTGCCATATTACAATGGATAAACGGAGGAACTGTTCAAAATAAAGGGTACGAATTTCAATTGATCGGAGTTCCCATTAAGAAAACAAATTTCAAATGGGATGTTACTGTGAATTTTGGAAGAAACAGGAATACTATCCTAGAAATGCCATCAGGGCTACCGTTTTTTTATAACTCGGATACCTGGATTGGCAATATTAGAAATATTGCTCAAAAAGGAGGTAATGTATTTCAATTAGCAGCAAATCGTTTTTCCCGAAATACAAATGGAGATTTAATTATTTCAGCAACAACGGGTTTGCCTTTACGAATTTTTGACTATACCGTAGTGGGTGACCGTCAGCCCGATTTCCAGATTGGATTGATAAACAATTTTACCATAATGAAAGACTTAACCTTATCTTTCAATCTTGATTTACGAAGAGGTGGTGATGTATATAACGGAACAGAAGAATTCTTATATACAAGAGGATTAAGTCTAAGAACTTTAGATAGAGAAACTCCAAGAATTATAAATGGTGTGTTAAATGATGGTTTGCAAAACACAAGCAACCCAACACCCAATAATATTGTAATTACTCCTTTATTCAGATCTGATTATTATTCAGCTGGTACAATTTCTGAAGATTTTATTGAAAAAGATATTCATTGGATACGCTTACGCGATATTACTTTGGGTTATCAATTACCTCCTTCTTTGCTTAAAAAACAAAAAGTAATTAAGAGTGCTTCCGTTTTCTTTACCGGAACAGATCTATTTATCATTACAAATTATAGCGGAGCAGATCCATCAACCAATGCAAACAACACTTCTTCCAGAGGTGGTATGGGTGGTGTAGGTATGGATTTAGGTAATTTGGCAAATCCACGAGGAATGAATTTTGGAATTCGCATTCAACTTTAAACAACTAATAATTAAGATATGAGACAGTTTAAAATTTTTATACTACTTGCCATTGGGATTAGTTCCCTTTTAGGTTGCAGAAAGTTTCTGGATGTTAATTCAGATCCTGCAAGTCCTCAAAAACCCGATTTAAATGCAATATTTCCTCCGCTTACTGCTGTAATGTCTAGGATGATGATTTTTGATGGTCGGTTTGTAGGCCAATACACTCAAAATTTCAGCCATACAAGTGCCAGCGAAAATTATGATATACATGGTGGAAATGCAGGTGGCTCAGGTGCAAACCAACACTGGCGAGATTTTTACACACTACAAGGTACTACTATTAACCTTGTTATTAAAACAGGTATTGCGGAAGAAAAATGGGATTATGTAGGAGCAGCATTAGCCATCCGGGCATGGGGTCTTCAAAGTACAACCGATTATTTTGGCGAAATGCCTTATCGCCAGGCATGGGAAGACAACCGTGTCTATTTTGACTATGATGATCAGGAATATATATACTTTGCAGTCGATTCAATTTGTAAAGAAGCATTGACTTATTTAGCCAGAACAGATGGCAAAGTCAATCAGGCAGTGATGGGCCGCGGTGACCAGGTCTACCAAGGCAATAGGCAAAGATGGATTAAGTTTGTCTATGGAATTCTTGCAAGAAATGCACACCATATCTCCAACAAACCTAATTACAACCCAAATGATGTAATTAAATATGTCGACCTGAGTTTAGCCGGTTTATCGGATAATTTCAATATTAATCATACCGCTACAAGAAATGACGATACCAATCCATGGGGTCCAGCCAGAGACAATTTATCTGTAAGAAGACAAAGCCGATTTATTACGCAATTGCTAGATGGAAATACATTTATTGGCAATACACTTCCTACAAGTAGAGACCCAAGGTTGGGTAGATTATTATCTGCCAGTTTTGATACTACAACCACTAATTCTAATATGCCTTCTCAAAATGGTGGGTACCGATTTATCTTACCTGCCTCAGGTTATGTTATTGGTACAGCAGGAACTGCATCATTCCGCCAAGCTCCAAGTACCTTATATGGCGATTCAACAACTATTAATCCTGCAATCGGTAATTTTTCTTCGGGTGCAGGAAAATTCTTATTCCAAAACAGAGTTGTATTTCCAATCATGACTTATCATGAATTACAATTTATAAAAGCAGAAGCAGCATTCCGCAAAAACGATTTGACAACGGCTTACACAGCTTACCGCAATGGAATTAATGGCCATATCGATTTTGTAAACAACCTGAATCAATCAGCAAGTAACGTAACTCAAATTACGACTGCTGAAAGAAATGCTTATTTGGCAAGTGGTGCTGTAAAGCAAAACGCAGCATCAATAACCATTACAGACATCATGCTTCAAAAATATATCGGTGATTTTGGATGGAATTTTGTTGAGTGCTGGAGTGATATGCGCAGATTTAATTATTTCGACTTGGATGAATTAACCGGCTTACCTGTTTACCGAAACTATCAAATTCCGGTTTATTCTTCAAACAATCTGGGACCGAAACCGGCACAACGATTTAGGCCAACCAACTTTTCTGAGTTTGATTGGAATTTGGGAGCATTAAGAAAAATTGGTGCCTTAAATGTCGATTATCATACGTATGAAATGTGGTTTAGCAGGCCTTAATAACTTAAAAAAGTAAACATTATGAAGAAGAAAAATATAACCCTTTTAATTGTCAGTGCATTCATGCTTTTGTTCATTGTTGCATGCAAAAAGAATGAACTTTCATTAACCCAATTTAGCCTTCCACAAGATAAAGCGTATGTCCGATTCGGCTTATTATCACCCAATACAACAGCGGTGATGATAAAAATAAATGGCGTAAAAATAAATGGAGCTAATACACCTGGTTCAGCCGGTTTTTTCCCGGCAATTTTAAATATGCCTGATTATTCTGCCGTAGTACCCAATGGTGTACTTCGACTTTCATTACCCAATTTTGGTACTGCCAATGATTCCGTTTTAATTTTCTCCGGAAACTTATCGATGAGTGCTGGAAAATATTATGCAGTTTGCCTCGCCGATACAGGAACAGACAGAAGCCTTTTCGCAGTAGAGGATAAGTTGTTAGGTGCTTTACCAGATAGTGGTTTCTTTAATCTACGTATGATTAATGCCATGGGAAAAAGTTTACCTCTTTCTTTGATCCGAGTTGATTCCACATCAGCTACTGTTGTTACAAGAGACACTTTAATTAAAAATGTAACCTATCAAACTGGCTCTAATTTTATTAAAGTACCGGTATCGTCAATTAATACTTTTTCCAGATTCAGGTTAATCATTACATCTACGGGTGTGTCAATTGGTAATGTTATCACTCCACCGGCACCTAATTTAATTAATAAAAGAAGTGCTACACTTTATGCAAGTGGATCTATGGCTGGTATAGGAACATTAGCTCCTAGCTTATCTACTAGTTTCATTTATAATCAATAAAACAATGAAAATGAAAAATAATATATATAAATACTTCCTTTGCTTAACAACAACAATTGTTTTATTCAGTTGTAAGAAAGATGATCAACCACAAACTTTAGTTTCTATGGATGCTTTTTTGCAATCCAAAACTGAGCTAAGCATGTTTACAACAGCCATAAACAAAGCACAATTACAGAGTTTTAAAGATGGACCTGGCCCATTCACCTGGCTTGCTCCTACCAATGCTGCTTTTACCGCTGCAGGCATAACTTCAGATTCATTGAACAAATTGACCAGTGGAGACATCAGTTATCTTTTGATGTACCATTTAATAAATGATGCTGTTTTTACTAGAGATATGATTGCACAAAATAGTTTTCCAAGAGCAACTCAACTTGGCAATTCTGGAAGTACACAAGTTTTTTTGGGTCAATTCAATAATGAATTCTTTGTAAACGGAACCAAAATTGTTAGCCCTGACAATCAGGTTACAAATGGAATAATTCATGCAATTAACCGTTTTCATACGCCTCCGGTAATTAATGGCAATATTCAGGCATTATTAAATTCAACCGGGCAACACAGTTTATTTATTGCAGCCCTTACACGTGCCAACCGTTTGGCTCAACTGGCTACTACCAGTGTATTTACAGTATTTGCACCAACCGATGCTGCCATGACAGCCGCTGGTCATACTACATCATCGATTGCGACTTCTACAGTTGGAAGAATGGATACATTGGTTCGGTATCATTATTTCAACAATTTAAGACTGTTTTCAAATGACTTCGGAAATAAAGTATCTCCTCAAACTGCCTTGGGACCAGGAAGAACCATAACAGCCTCTGCAAATGGCACTAAATTAAAAGGTAGAAGTAATCCGTCAACAATTGATATTACACTTACCGATAGACTTGGAACGAATGGTGTCGTTCATCATTTGAATGGAGTACTTAGATACTAACCCTTTAGCAAACCAAGCTAACTCTAAAATAAAACCCACTTCAATATACTTGATTTGGGTTTTATTTTAATTAAACTTTTCTAATGAAAAAATACTTACGTAATTACTGATAACGGCTTTCCACTATCGGTACTGCAAGTAAGGCTACTGGAAAAGGCAGTCTCATTTAAAATCAACTGGTTAAACCCAAATTGTACAATTTTGCATATTTACAATTTTTTTCCACACATAAAATAAATTGGCTATCCCAATCCTTTTCCCCTTAGCTTTAAAGTATCAAACTGATACATAAAAATTTTAATTTAAAACAAAAAGCTATGAGTAAATTCCAACAATTATTAGTGGCTGTTCTGCTTTTATCAAGTACTGCACTTTTTGCACAGCAAAAAATTGTTTCCGGAAACGTGTATGGTGAAAGTGGACAACCTTTGGAAAATGTGAACATTCATGTAAAAGGAACTAATCGCACTGTTCAAACAACAAAGACCGGAATTTTTTCAATCCAGGCATCAGCAGCTGATGTACTTGTTTTTTCATTTATTGGCTTTTCTACTAAAGAAATAACGGTAGGAAATGAAAATAAAATCAATATTACGCTGACAGCAGAGGCCATAGAATTAGGCGATGTGGTTGTAACTGCTTTTGGTGTAAAACAACAAAAAAAATCGCTTGGCTTTGCTACAACCGAAATCAATAATAAACAGTTGATGGAAAGCAAGCAACCTAACCTGGTAAATGCATTACAGGGCAGGGTAGCCGGAGTACAGGTTAACAGCACAGGTGGTGGCCCTGGTCAAGGTGCCAGAATTGTTATTCGTGGGCCCAAAAGTGCTTTAGGGGGCAATCAGCCATTATTTGTGGTGGATGGTGTTATCGTTGATAATTCAACTGTTGTAGAAGGAGGAAGTGCCGCCCTAAGGGGAATGAGCAACCGGATCAGTGATATTAATCCTGATGATATAGAATCAATGAGTATTCTTAGAGGTGGTGCAGCCACAGCTTTGTATGGTTTCCGGGGTAGTAATGGTGTCATTGTTATTACAACAAAAAGTGCAAAAGCAGGAAAGATGATGGTTTCTTATAATGCATCTTATGGCATTGAAAATGTAAACAAATTTCCAGATGTGCAAAATACCTACACCCAAGGGTATAATAATAATTATAATCCCATTGACTTTTTCCCCTCATTTGGCCCCAAAATAGCTGATGCAAAAGCAATTGATCCAACTCATCCTGATCAACTTTTTAATCAATATTCAAGAGCTTATAACGAGGGAAATCAGTTCAGGAATACGTTAAGTATCAGCGGTGGTAATGAAAAAGCAATGCTCAGCAGTTCGTTTAGTTATTTCAAACATAACGGGGTATTGCCCAATACCAATTACACGAATATGAATGCAAGGGTAAATGCGGTGCTTAATATCAGCAGTAAATTAAAAATTAATCCATCTTTTAATTTTATCAATAGCGGCGGATTGCGTTACAATGCAGATCGGTTTAATGAAAGCCTGACTTACTGGACTCCCCGGGTGGATGTAAGAGATTATAAAAACGCAGATGGCACCCATAAAACCTATGGAAATAACAACCCGATTTTTGGCGCTTACTATAACCTTTTTAAAGATGATGTAAACCGCACTATAACTAACCTGGCATTTGTTTATGAACCTGCTAAATGGCTCGATGTTAGTTATCGCCTGGGGGTAGACTTTACAGCAGATAACAGGAGAGCAACTGCTCCGGCGCAAATTTCAAGGCCCGGTGTTATCAACTTTGCTGATAATGTACTTGGATTTGTAGGCGAATACAGAGTATTAAACAGGGTAGTCAACAGTAACCTGATTTTAACCAGTAAATTTAAGGCCGGAGAAAAATTTAATTTCACCGTCCGTGTCGGACATGATGTTGTAGATCAGAAATACAATTTTCAGCAAGTTGAAGGAAGCCAGTTGGATATCCCTGATTTGTTAAGTTTAAATAATGCCAGAGTCCTTACACAAAACAGCCGCCGAACGCAACTGAGAACCATGGGCGTTTTTGGCGATGCCAGCATAGGGTACGACAACTTTGTTTTTTTATCTGTTACGGGTCGTAACGATTGGGCCAGTTCGGTAGCAAGCGGTAATCAAAGTTTCTTTTATCCAAGTGTGAGCCTGGCTTATGTATTCAGCCAGCAGTTTAAATTACCAACATGGATCAGTTATGGTAAACTACGGGGATCCTTTGCACAAATCGGTATTGCTCCTGTTACACCCTATTTAACAAGTACCTACTATAATAATGCATTTGGGCAGCCGGTTAACGGTGTAACAGCCTGGACCCGGGATGATACCCGTGGCGCTGATAATTTAAAACCAGAGTTTACCGATAACAAAGAAGCAGGATTGGAAATGCAGTTTTTTAAAAACCGGGTAGGCTTTGATATGTCCTATTATAAAATAAACAGTAAGGATGTTATTAACCCTGTATTAGTTCCTACTTCTACAGGATTTAATTCATATATCTTAAACTCCGGTGAAATAGAAAATAAGGGAATTGAACTGGTGTTAAATGGAACTCCGGTAAAAACCAACAACTTTACCTGGGAAACAAGCATAAACTTTACCAGCAATCGAAACAGGGTAGTAAGCCTTGCCCCTGGCCTTAATGAAATTAATATAGCCAGCCAGTTTGGTTATATAGGCAGCGCTGTTACACAAAGGTGGGTGGTAAACCAACCGGTTGGTGGGTTATATGGAACTTCATATGCCCGTTTTTACGGAACCCAGCCAGATGACAGAAGATCGTTGGGAACAAATCTTCCATATCTTATTGCTAATACCGGTGTTGGTGCCGGTTTCCCAGTCAGGGATTTAAATCAGCGATTATTGGGAAATTCACAACCACGGTCGATATGGGGTATCCATAATTCGTTTTCTTATGAAGGAATCAATCTTTCTGTATTATTCGATGTCAGAAGTGGAGTACAACGTTATAACCAATTGTCTAATTTCATGAGTGCATTTGGAATTGCCAAATACTCCGAAGACCGAAATGATACAAGAATTTTCAATGGCGTTACTTCCGATGGATTGCCCAATACGCAAACAGTCTGGCTGGGTCAGCAAGTAGGGCCTGATAATAGAAATTATGGCGACGGGTTTTATCGCCTGATACACAGAGGCGTTAGTGAAAACTTTATTGAAGATGCCGGATGGACACGTCTTCGAACGCTAAGCCTGGGATATACACTGCCGGCCTCGATGCTTAAACATGTGAAATTGGTAAAAGAAGCTACTTTAAATCTAACTGGAAATAACCTTTGGTTAAAAACAAAATTTACCGGTTTCGATCCCGAGAACAGCTCATTTAATGCGGAAAGTAATGCGGATGGTTTTGCAGGGTTCAGTTATCCGGGAGTAAGAAGTTTTTTTGTTACCCTAAATGTCAATTTCTGATAACCCATATTTTCAAAACAAAATCTATTTTAATATGAAACATATTGCTTCAATCATAAACAGAAAAATCATTACAACCGGTTTCTTGTTCCTATTACTTTTGAATAGCGGCTGTAAAAAGTTTTTAGATATCAATAAAGACCCTAACCGGCCAACCGTGCCATCCATTGGTGGTTTGTTGACAACCACAACACACAATACAGCACTGAATGTATTCAGGGTATCAAATATTTCAAGTTATTATGTTCAATACTTAGCCTCGCCTAACAGGTCTTCGCCAACCGACATTTACGACCGGGTTGATTTCAGCGGCACCTGGCGAAATTTATATGATGTAATGGCTGATTTGTATGACCTGGAGCAATTATCCATTCAACTGAACAGTTCAGCTCATTTGGGAATGAGTAAAATTATGATGGCTATCAATCTAAGTATGCTTCACAATTTGTGGGGCGATGTACCTTTCTCTGAAGCATTGACGGGCATAAACCTGAAACCAAAATTTGATAATGCCCAGCAGGTATACGCCAGGTGCCTTTCACTTTTGGATGAGGGAATTATAGAACTGAGAAAAAATCCAACAGTTATCATCACGCCGGCTTCCGATTTTTTTCATGGGCCAACAGTAGCATCGGCTGCAGTATGGAATACAACAGCAAGAGTAAATTGGATCAGGACTGCTTACACAATAAGGGCAAGGTTGCTGAACCAGGTGAGTAAAACATCCAGTTATAGTGCAGCCGCAGTTTTAAGTGCAATTGATAGTTCTTATACTAGTGCAGCACAGGAATCAAGAGTAACCATTTTTCCGGTGCGTAACCCATGGGGAACCGTATCCAGAAATAATGCAGCACTTGTTTTAGACGGTTGGCTGAGTTCTAATTTTGTAAATGGTATGAATGGCGCCACGTTTGGCTATAGTGATCCGCGTTTACCACGTATTACCAACCTTACCCGTTTTGGCGATTACAGAGGTACCCGAAACGGATCCGGAAGAGTTGGAACAGGTACTACCAATGATGAATGTTATCTGGTATTAGCCGGCTATTATAGCGGAGATGCTTCACCGCTTTTTGTAGCCACTTTTGAAGAAGTAAGATTTATAGAAGCAGAAGCTGCTTTAAGAAGTGGTGCAACAACCCGTGCTTATACGGCTTATTTAGCCGGCATAAGATTAAACATGGATAAATTGGGAGTACCCACTGCACAAAGAGATGCTTACCTTGCATTACCTCAGATTGCGGTTGGGGCTGCAAATTTGCAACTAAGTCATATTTTCAGGGAAAAATATTTTGCATTGTTTTTACAACCTGTAACCTGGGATGATGCCCGCCGGTTTGATTATGCTTATACTGGGTTTCAATTACCATTAAATTCACTTTTATCAACTCCTATCAGAAGATTGGACTATCCAAGTAGCGAACAAACATTAAATACCAGCAATGTAATTACAATAGGAACTTTAACTGACAGGCTCTGGTGGGATAAATAATTTTTTAAAAATAAATAAAAAGAGGTTGACAAAAAATCAACCTCTTTTTATTTTGACGGTATATATTTTTCTCATCCAAAAAATATATACGCCAGAATAATGGATGTTATAATGCCCGCAAGATCGGCCAGTAACATGGTGCTGACGGCATATCTTGTATTTTTTAAACCCACTGCTCCAAAATAAATGGCAATAATATAAAAAGTAGTATCAGCAGAGCCGCGGAATACCGAAGCAAGGTTGCCTGCAAAAGAATCGGCACCATGTGTATTCAACGTGTCAATCATCATAGCTCTTGCCCCA
>JAYWCV010000218.1:0-2741 GCA_043780275.1 Chitinophagaceae bacterium | reverse complement strand
GCTTGCGGTAATAATATCATTGCCCAACTGGGTTTCCAGGTATGGATAGTCGCTTTTCCGCAACACCTGTTTTTCATCATCGGGAAGAACAATATCAGTGCCGTCGTAATTTTTATGCAAAATTGGTTTTACATCGGTGCCACTACAATCGGGAGCTGTATCTACGTGTGAGCAAAAACAAATTACCGGTACTTGTTTATCTGTATTGGAAGGGATGCTTGCATACACATATCCATGCTCATCCAAATGTGCATCTGATATACCCATCTGCAATAATTCTTCCACTAAAATTCGGGAAAGAACTTTTTGTTTTTCGGTTGAAGGGAAAGAAGTTGACAGCGGATCACTTTGCGTATCCACCTGTACATAGTTGATAAATCGTTCTGCTGCGGTAAAAGAATAGTTCTGAAACATGATTATTTAAATGGAGGTCGAAGATACAATGATTTCCACATTGTCTTTTTCTGCTTGGCTGAACCAATTTTAGTCATTAACTTTTACATTCAAACTAAAACTTACTACAATGAAAAAATGGTTAATCGGCTCTTTAGTAGGAGCTATTATTATTTTTGCGTGGTCATTTTTTTCCTGGACCGTTTCTGGTTTTCATGATGCAGAAGCCAAACATCTTGATACACAGGATGCCATTATGCAGTCTTTAAATGAGAACATTAAAGCCGATGGCGTTTATATGCTTCCGTCTGCACCTCTGGGATCCTCTATGGAACAGATGGAGGCTTTGGGAAAACAAAATGCGGGCAAACCCTGGGCTATTATTACTTACAAAACAAGCTATGTAAACGACATGACCCGGCCGATGATCCGTGGTTTTTTAATTAACCTTGTTATTGTATTACTACTCATTTCTATTTTAATGAAAGGTGGTGCACCCGACATGAAAGGGGCCATTGTTGGTTCAGTAATTATCGGGATCATTACTTTCCTTTGGGGGCCTTATATGCAACACAACTGGTTTCAGACACCTTGGGATGCATTGACCGGACCCATGATTGAAGCTGTTGTACCATGGGCTTTGTGTGGTGCATGGTTGGGATGGTGGTTGAAGAGGTAATAGTTTTGAGTTTTAAGTTCTGAGTTTTCAGTTTTGAATTTTCAGAGATAGTGTATTAAAGGCCTTTTTGTTAGCATACAGTCCTTTAATATTATTACTCACTAATCTTTTATTATGGCAAGTTTCAATCGTTTTGAAGAAATTGGCGCCTGGCAAAAAGCAAGAACTCTTTGTAATGATATTAATCAGGTAATCCTGGAATCTGAACTTGCTAAAGACTATAAGTTGAAAGATCAGATAAATGGATCAAGTGGATCTATCATGGATAATATAGCGGAAGGATTTGGAAGAGGCGGCAATCCGGAATTTATTCAATTTCTGGAAATAAGCCATGCTTCCGCTTGTGAATGCCAATCACAGTTATACCGACTACTTGATAAAAAATATATTAACCCTGAAAAATTTAAACTCCTTTATGACTTAGCTGATGAAATTAGAAAAATGTTATTATCTCTTATAAGCTATTTATCAAAATCAGCACTTAAAGGACCCAAATACAAACTGAGGAACAAATAATGAAATTATCAGGGAACTCCAGTTTGATTAACTCAGAACTTAAAACTCAGAACTTATAACTCAGAACTTCCTCAAGGCATTATAATCATCGGGCTTCCACCCTCAATCTCAACCAACTCCAGGTCAAAAATCAGATCCTGACCGGCCAATGGATGATTCGCATCTAAAAGAACAACATCTTCTTTCACTTCTACGATGGTGACATTAAATTGTTGTCCCACATTATTATTCATGGTTAAAGGCATTCCTACAACCGGTGTCATATCATCCGGAAAATTTGATCGTTCAAAATCAATAATCATATGCTGATCTTTTTCTCCATAAGCATCTGCCACGGGAATATGAATGGTTTTCTTTTCGCCGATAGCCATACCTAATAGTCCATCATCAAAACCTTTGATCACCATTCCAACTCCTACTTCTACACTCAATGGTTCTCTTGCTTCAGAAGAATCAAAAGTTTCGCCGGTGGTTAATTTACCATGGTAATGAACTTTTACGGTATCGCCGTTTTTTACTTTTTGCATTTTTTCTTTTTTAAAAGTCAACTTTCTACTTTTTAATTACGCTTAAACAAAAAGTAAAAAAATTAAAGGCCGCAAGTTAACCAGAAATAATGTCATCATATCTATTTAACGTTAAAAACTCTTAAATTCCCCATATTTTTACGTTGTTTTGACACCAATCAATTCAATTGAATAAATTTTTGAATATGCAAAAACTGTTCTGCCTTTTTCTCCTGTCTGTTATAATAAGTAACTGCTCTGCCCAAAAACAAATGACTGGTCAAACAGTGAAACCAGTTGAAATAAAAGCAGGAGCAGAAAGAATGGAAATTTATTTACCCATGTTGAAAGGAAAACGGGTGGGCATTTTTGCAAATCCAACATCTGTTGTTGGAAGAACACACCTTGTTGATACAATGATAAGTTCTGGAGTAGATGTAAAAATGATTTTCGGACCCGAACATGGCTTCCGTGGTACAGCAGATGCCGGAGAAAAGGTTGCGAATTATATTGATGCAAAAACAGGTATTCCGGTTATTTCTTTATACGGTGCTAAACGCCGTCCCTCAGCCGAAGATTTGAAAGAAATTGATGTAATGATTTTTGACATACAGGATGTAGGCATACGGTTTTATACTTACATTTCT
>JAYWCV010000217.1:0-9810 GCA_043780275.1 Chitinophagaceae bacterium | reverse complement strand
TCGGTTCGAATGAACATGCGAAACTCATTGGCTATTTCTATTGAAGAAACTCAACAACTACTAGCTACAAATACGGCTCATGTAATTCGTATAAAAATGCCGGAACATGAAACTATTTCATTAACGGACATGATCAGAGGTGAAGTACATTTTGACAGCTCTTTAGTTGATGATAAGGTTTTATTAAAAGCAGATGGGATGCCCACCTATCATTTGGCGGTAGTTGTAGATGACTATCAGATGAAAATAACCCATGCTTTCCGGGGTGAAGAATGGCTGCCTAGTGCTGCAGTTCATATCCTGTTATGGAAATATCTTGGATGGGAAAAAGATATGCCACAATGGGCACACTTGCCATTGATCATGGGACCTAACGGAAAACTGAGTAAACGGGATGGACTTAAATACGGCTTTCCGGTTTTTGCCATGAACTGGACAGATCCTAAATCGAATGAATTGGTTGAGGGTTTCCGTGAAAAAGGATTTTTACCTGAAGCGTTCATCAATTTACTGGCCATGCTTGGTTGGAATGATGGAACAGAGCAGGAAGTATTCTCCAAACAGGAATTAGTGGAGAAGTTTTCAATTGATCGGGTTCATAAAGCCGGAGCCCAATTTGATTATGATAAAGCAAAATGGTATAATCATGAATGGATTAAAAATTCGGATGAAGAAAATTTATATGCAGAGGTAAAAGAAAGATTGAATGAAAAAGGAATGGAAACAGCAGATGATATTTTATTAAAAAAAGTAATCGGACTTGTAAAAGACCGGTGTACACTTTTAACCGATTTTTACGACCAGTCTATTTTCTTTTTCCAGGCACCGGTTGAGATTGATACTGTTTCTATTCTCCCAAAATGGAATGAACAAAAACTACAATTCTTTGCAGAATTGGTCAGAACATATAAACTGACAACATTCTGGAATGCAACGAATGCTGAAAACGCATTGAAAGAAATTGCCGCAACTCATATGCTAAAGCCCGGCGAATTGATGCTACCCTTACGCATCATGCTGGTTGGTGGAAAATTTGGACCGGGAGTTTTTGATATTGCCGAATTGATAGGAAAAGATGAAACCATTAAACGAATTGAATACAGTTTAGGTTTATTACAATAAACCTAAATGGTTCAGCGATGGATTAAAAGAATGAAAAAACTATTTTACGGTTAACTATCCTTGCTGCTGTATCAATTTCATTACTTCTATAAAAGTTCCATTACCCAATTTTTCAATCAGCATTTTATCTTCCGGTTTTAATTGAAACAATCCGGTTGTATTCTGTTCCACCTGTTTTGCAGTCCGTATTCCCGGAATAATTGTTGACACTTCCGGGTAACTGAGTATATAACTTAATGCCAATTGTGTTTTTGTACAATCATAATTTTTGCACAAATCCCATACAGGCTGTAAAGCCAGGTTGGCGGCTCCTATTACTTCCCGGGTCAACCTGTTTTTCCGGTGATCATTATTTGAAAAAGATACAGCCTTATCAAACTTACCTGTCAATAATCCAAATTGCAAAGGCATTCTTGCAATGATGCCATATCCTTTTTTAGCAGCTTCCGGTAAAATATCCAATGCTTTTTGGTTCAGCAGGTTTAATACCAATTGAAATCCCCGTCCGACCTGGTCATCCGGGCGGGCGTTTCCCAAATTATTGGCTATAAGAAAATTAGCTTCCGGCAATGGATCAACTGTATTTAACGATAATCCCCAGTATCGGATTTTACCCTGCTGTTCTAACAATTGCATCGCTTCGATACATTCTCCCTGTTGCAGATGACTAAGTCTGGCTGTATGTAATTGGTAATAATCAATACATTCTCTATTCAACCTTCGTAGGCTTTCTTCACAAGCTTTCAGCATGTATTCTTTTGTATAATCTACTGTAAACTGATCATTCCTGGAGACATTACCCACTTTAGAAGCGATAATCATTTCTTGGTCATTTCCAATTGATTTACCAATCAGCATTTCCGAATGACCTAATCCATAAATATCGGCTGTATCAAAAAAATTAATGCCGGCATCTCTTGACGAATGGATTGCTTTTATGGAAACAGTATCATCTGAATCGCCCCAACCAATAGACGTATTGCCAATCATGGCTCCGCCACCAATGGCCCAGGCACCAAAACCAATTTCACTAACCAGTAAATCAGTATTCCCAAATTTTCTGTATTGCATATGGCAATTTACGAAGCTGTTCCCTAAAGAAATGTATTTTTGAAGATATAAGAATAAAGTATGAACAGACCTGTTAGAGTTTTAGTTGCCAAATGTGGATTAGACGGGCATGACCGGGGAGCAAAAGTAATAGCAACGGCATTACGCGATGCCGGCATGGAAGTAATTTATACCGGCTTAAGACAAACACCTGAAATGGTTGTTAATGCAGCGTTGCAGGAAGATGTGGATGCAATAGGGATCAGTATACTTTCCGGTGCACATAATACTGTGTTTCCTAAAATAATTGCGTTGATGAAACAAAAAGAAATGGATGATGTGTTGCTTACCGGCGGTGGCATAATTCCTGAAGATGATATGAAAACATTAAATGAAATGGGTGTAGGAAAATTATTTGCACCGGGTACACCGACATCTGAAATAGCAGATTATATAAAAGGATGGGTAAAAGAGAATAGAAATTTTTAAATTTGAGTCATGAAACGTGAAATTAAAATATTCAATTCGTTTGAGGAACAAGAGCGTTACCAACTGGAATTGATACGAAACACAACTCCACATGAAAGATTTATAAGCCTTTTTCGGATGCAGCAATTGACAAAAACTTTTCATCCGGTTATAGATAAAACCCGAAGAATAATAATTCAGAAAAATGGACATACTCAATGAAGAATTTTTATTATTCCTGAAATGTGCAAGAGCAAACAAACTCAGGTATATGCTTATCGGAGGATATGCTGTTAACTATTACGGCTATAACCGAAACACAAAGGATATGGATGCTTGGATTGCACCTACTTTAGAAAACAGACAGGCATTTATCAAAACGTTATTATGTATGAACTATTCTGAAATTGAAGTTGCTTCTATTTACCTGGAAGACTTTACAAAACATTTTATCGGTCATTTTGGTTCTGGCGACAGTACCGTTGATATTCTAACCATAGTTCATCAAGCACTTTCATACGATGTCGCAGAAAAAGATAAAATTAGTTTTGAAGTAACAGAAGGAGTATTTATGGAAATGGTTCCTTATAATTTTTTAAAAGATATGAAGCTACGTTCGGGCAGAGATAAAGACTTATGGGATATTGCCCGATTGGAAGAAATAAGAAATAAAAAATAAACCTATGGATTATCAAACCTTACTCACCTCCCTGGAAAATAATATTTTTATTATTACCATTAACCGGCCCGATAAATTAAATGCATTGAATAAAACGGTGATTGAAGAATTATCATCGGCAGTGGATGAGGTAATAAATAATAAAGAAATAAAATCTGCCATCATTACCGGAGCCGGGCCCAAAGCCTTTGTTGCCGGTGCAGATATTTCAGAATTTCTTTCATTGGATGCAAGTGGAGGAAAAGCATTGGCTCAAAAAGGGCAGGATATGGTTTTCACCAAAATCGAAAATTGCCCTAAACCCATTATTGCAGCAGTCAATGGTTTTGCGCTGGGTGGTGGATGTGAGTTGGCCATGAGTTGTCATTTCCGGATTGCCAGTGAAAATGCAAAGTTCGGCCAGCCGGAAGTAAATCTGGGGTTGATTCCCGGTTATGGAGGAACGCAAAGATTGGTTCAGCTAATTGGTAAAGGAAGAGCTATTGAACTATTGGTTTCTGCCATTATGATTGATGCATCTACTGCATTGCAATATGGATTGGTGAACCATGTAGTTCCATTGGAAGAATTATTGAATAAAGCAAAATCAATACTGGAAATCATCAATACTAAAGCACCGCTTGCTGTTGCTGCATGTATCAAATCTGCCAATGCGGTTTTTGATGAAACTAAAAATGGTTTGGATGTTGAAGTAGATGAGTTTGGAAAATGTTTCGGAACAGCAGATATGAAAGAAGGAGTTTCCGCATTTTTAGAAAAACGAAAAGCCGATTTTACAGGCAACTAATTATATTTTTTTAAGCATGTTTAAATATTAAAAAGAATCCACACGGATTCTTTTTTTGTTAACAACTATCTTTTACACTGCTATGTATATCAAATAAATTATATTTTTATAATTATTCTCAATTATAAAATATAATTTAATGTTTTATAATCTTTTTTTAATACCATTCCTTTGCAGCACATTATTCACTTATAAATTTAAATCAATATGAAACAATTCTTTTTTATCTGTCTTCTGTTTTCATTTGCAATAGCTAATGGACAGGTTACTACTGGCTCTATAAGCGGTACTATCAAAAACACAAAGGGAGAAAAATTAGCAGGTGCTTCCGTTAAATTAGTCCATTTACCTACCGCAACACAGTATACAACTGTTGCAAGAGAGGATGGAAAATATAATATCCCAAACTTGCGGGTAGGTGGTCCTTATACCCTTTCGGTTTCTGCTGTTAGTTATAATAACTACAGTATTGAGGATTTAAATATCACTGTTGGTCAAACTTTACAAACTAATGTTGATATGGAACCAGCAGAAATTAGTTTGAAAGAAGTAGTTATTTCGTCTGATAAAAACACTTTATTCAAAAGCAACCGTACCGGATTAGCAACGACCATCAGTAGTTCTCTGTTGACTAGCTTACCAACCATTTCAAGATCTGCCGCCGATTACACACGACTAACGCCTTCGTCTGATGGTTTCAGTTTTGCTGGAAGAAATCAACAGTACAACAATTTCTCTTTAGATGGTGCCGTATTTAATAATCCTTTTGGATTGGATGCGGCAACACCAGGTGGACAAACAGATGCTCAACCAATATCTTTAGATGCCATTGAACAGATTCAAGTAAACATTGCACCTTATGATGTTACACAGGCAGGTTTTACCGGAGCTGCAATTAATACCGTTACTAAAAGTGGTACAAATAAATTAAAAGGAACTGCTTTTGGATTTTTTAGAAACCAGGATCTCACAGGCAACAAAGTTAGCAGCACTAAAATAAAAGTTCCGGATCTGGAACAATCTCAGTTTGGTTTTAGTCTGGGTGGACCAATCATTAAGAATAAATTATTCTTTTTTATTAATGCAGAAATGGAAAAAAGGTCTGATCTGGGATCTAATTTCCTGGCTAACCGTGGAACAAGTGGAAGCAATATTTCCAGAGTACTGGCCAGTGATCTGGATGCTGTTAGAAATGCTTTAAAAACCCGTTTCCAATATGAAACCGGTGACTATGAAAATTTCATTCACAATTCTGAAAACATAAAAGGTATTGTAAAACTGGATTGGAATATAAACTCTAAGCACTCCCTTTCTACGTCCTTTAATTTCTTAGATGCATCAAAAGATAAGACGGCCCACCCACTTGCAATTAACCGTAGAGGACCGGATTTAACGACCTTGCAGTTCAGAAATTCAGGTTACACAATCAATAACAAATTGTACAATTTTAATTTTGAATTGAAATCCAATTTCAGCAGCAAATACTCCAATAAATTACGGATCATTAATACTGCATTCAGAGATACCCGTGATCCGTTTTCAACGCCATTCCCTGTTATTACCATTCAAAAAGATGGAGCTCCTTATATTATTGCCGGTCATGAACCTTTCTCTGTTCATAATTTGTTGAACCAGGATGCACTACAAATTACCAACAACTTCAACATTTTTGCCGGTAAACATACATTCACAATTGGAGGTTCATTTGAACGATTCAAATTCGACAACTCCTTTAATTTGTTTGGCTATGGCAGTCCATTTTATCAATTTTCCACCGTTTCAGCTTTTCTGGACTCAGTTAGAAATGGAAAGTTTGATGATGAAGTAGCTTATGGAAGAAGACCTACATCAAATGCTGATTGGGCATTGGCTCAACTGACCTTGGGCCAGTTCGCTGTATATGCACAGGATGAGTGGGACATCACTGATAATTTTAGATTGACTTACGGTATACGGATGGACTTGCCTTTATATTTCAATACAGCAGACAAAATTCAAAAAATGGCTGAGAACGTTAGCTATTTTGACAAAGACGGAAAACCAGTTCGCTTAGATAATACCAAATTACCGAAACAAAGCCCGTTAATTTCACCAAGAGTAGGTTTTAACTGGGATATGAAAGGTAATAAAACTGTTCAACTAAGAGGTGGTTCTGGATTATTTGCTGGTCGTTTCCCATTTGTTTGGGTTGGAAATCAGGTTGCTAATCCAAACTGGTTTTACTTTAATGTTACAGCACCCGATTTCAAATGGCCTCAAGTTTGGCGTAATAATATTGGTATAGATAGAAAGTATGAAAATGGTTGGGTGTTAAGTGCCGATGTTGTTTATACAAAAGATATTAAAGCGATGATGGTAAGGAATTATGGTTTGAGTAAACCAACCGGAACTTTATCAGGTGTAGACAACCGACCTATTTATAAATTTTCTGATTATGCATTAATATTTGGATCTGTTCCATTAACCAGTACATATGTTTTTGATAATGTGAAAGTGGGATATCAATTCAATACCAGTTTGCAGGCACAAAAATATTTCAAAAAAGGTTGGTATATGAGTTTGGGATATAATTACCTGGATGCAAGAGATGCCAGTTCAATTTCAGCAGAAATCTCCGGTGATGCATACGATCGCAACCCTGCTTTTGGAAATGTAAATGAAGCAATAGCTACTCCTTCACTTTACGGAAACCGTCATCGGATAGTTGGTGCTGCTTACAAGAAATTTGAATACAAAAACATGGCTACAACTGTTTCCTTATTTATGCAGTATGCAGAAGGTGGTCGATTTACCTATACCTATGCTGGCGATATTAATGGAGATAATTCTGGCTTGAATGACTTGATTTATATTCCTACAGATGCACAATTGAATGCGATGTTGTTTTCAGGAAGCCCATCACAACAGGCTGCACAACGATCAGCACTAGGTTCTTTTATTAATCAGGACAGATACTTAAGTGATCGAAAAGGAAATTATGCAGGTAAATATGCAATACTTAGTCCTTGGTATAATAACTGGGATCTGAGAATTTTACAGGACCTGAATTTCAACGTTGGAAAAAGTACGAACACGGTACAATTAAGTATTGATGTTTTGAATATCGGAAACCTGATTAATTCAGACTGGGGTGTACGGCAACTCCCCGTAACTACACAGCCAATCGGTGTTTCAGTTTCGGGTTCTACACCTACATATAGTTTTGACACGAACCTGAAAAAAACTTTTGCAGACGATTTCAGTTTATTATCCCGCTGGCAGATGCAGTTTGGATTGAGATATATTTTTTAAAAAATTTGATTAATCTGAAATAAGTAATATTTAATAAAAATCCCGATTACCAAATGTAATCGGGATTTTTTTGTGTCAAGGCAAAATCAAGAATGCCGCTTACCTTTGTAAAAAATAAATAAGCAATCATGGAATATAGAATTGAAAAAGACACGATGGGTGAAGTGAAGGTTCCGGCAGATGCATATTACGGCGCACAAACACAACGTAGTATTGAAAATTTTAAAATTGCACAAGACATCAACCGGATGCCCAAAGAGATCATCGAAGCATTTGCTTTTTTAAAAAAAGCTGCTGCTATCACCAACCTGGAAGCAGGTATCCTCTCTTCCGAAAAATGTGATTTGATTGGCAAAGTTTGTGATGAAATAATCAAAGGTGAATTGAAAGAGTACTTTCCATTGGTGGTATGGCAAACGGGTAGCGGTACACAAAGCAATATGAATGTGAATGAAGTGGTTGCTTACCGTGGTCATGTGTTGAATGGTGGTAAACTAGAAGACAAAGAGAAATTCCTTCATCCAAACGATGATGTAAATAAATCGCAATCGAGCAACGACACGTTCCCAACGGCCATGCATATAGCAGCGTACAAAATACTTTTGAAAAGCACCATCCCTGCTATTGAAAAACTAAGAGACACATTTGCAGAAAAAAGTAAGCAGTACATGCATGTGGTAAAAATCGGCAGAACACATTTCATGGATGCTACTCCTTTAACAGTAGGTCAGGAATTCAGTGGTTATGTTTCTCAACTGGATCATGGATTAAGAACCATTAAAAACAGTTTACCACATTTAAGCGAATTGGCTTTGGGTGGTACGGCTGTTGGTACAGGCATTAACACACCGGCAAATTATTCTGTTCATGTTGCCAAACATATTGCAGCATTAACCGGTTTGCCATTTATTACCGCCGAAAATAAATTTGAAGCATTAGCGGCACATGATGCCATTGTAGAATCACATGGGGCATTAAAAACAGTAGCAGTAAGTTTAATGAAAATAGCCAACGATATCCGGATACTTTCTTCGGGTCCAAGAAGTGGTATCGGAGAATTGTTTATACCGGACAATGAACCCGGTTCTTCAATCATGCCGGGCAAAGTGAATCCTACACAATGCGAGGCTTTGACAATGATTGCTGCACAGGTTATGGGAAATGATGTAACCATCGGCATTGGCGGATCAAACGGTCATTTTGAATTGAATGTATTCAAACCCGTGATGATCTATAATTTTTTACATAGTGCAAGATTGATTGCAGATGGATGTGTAAGTTTTAATGATAAATGTGCAGTTGGCATCGAACCCATTGAAGAGAATATTAAAAAACATGTTGACAATTCACTGATGCTTGTTACGGCACTCAATCCCAAGATCGGTTATTACAAAGCAGCAGAAATAGCACAAAAAGCACATAAGGAAGGAACTACTTTGAAAGAAATGGCCGTCAAGCTAGGTTACTTAACCGAAGCTGAATTTGACGAATGGGTTGTTCCATCTAAAATGGTTGGAGAAATATTGTAACATATTAATATTTAATTGATTGAGAAGAAGGCGGTATTTGTCTTCTTTTTTTATGCCCATGTTTATTCCAACTGCAATAAAACTCATCAAACCTTCGTTTATATAATATCCTTTAACCCTAAAATCCGTTGATATGAAAACCATACCATTCAATACTTCGTATTTTCAAGTTAATCCATTAAAGTCTGTTAACACAGAAAAAGCAAGTATTCCCAAACCACTTTATTTCACAAATACGCTTAAAGCTTACAAACCATCAGATCATTCAAGGGCAAAAGTTCAGCCATTGATATTAAATTCCAGCAAACAAAGCACAGTTAAAGTAATTGAAAAAAAAGTTAAGGATAATATAGATTCCCTAGATAGAGATTGGTTTCTTAACTACGAATAATACCTTGAGCCTTAACAGAAAAGCCCCGAATTAATTCAGGGCTTTTTCTTTTTAAATATTTTTTTATTAAGAGATTTGAAAATCATCACTCACTTTTGAACTGGTTTCAATGGTATGATGCGCTTCCTCCTCATTTTCTTTCTTGTACAATTTTTTCTGAAATAAAACCAGTGTAATAATTCCTAAAGAAATAGATGCATCAGCAATATTGAAGATAGGACTGAAAAATTCAAAAGACGAACCACCAACAAATGGAAACCAAGAAGGATAGTTGGCTTGGATTATTGGAAAGTATAGCATATCAACAACATGCCCGTGTAAAAATCCTGCATAACCTTTAGCAGGAAAAATATTTGCCACCTGACTATAGCTGGTTTCTTCAAACAACATTCCATAAAACAAACTGTCAATCAGATTGCCTAGTGCACCAGCATAAATCAACGCAGCACACATGATAAATCCTTTATGATATTTTTGTTTTACAATACTGGAA
>JAYWCV010000216.1:0-6744 GCA_043780275.1 Chitinophagaceae bacterium | reverse complement strand
TGAATACCACTTATCAGGCACTGCTCGGAGTATACAGCAGATTGGCCGGACAAGAAGGTTATGGTCAGCGACTGAGCTTATACTACACGGTAGACACCGATGAATTTCAGGGACCAACCGGTACAGATGATGAAAGAAGGAATATTGCCAGGTATCAGCCTACACCACTGAATAATGGGCTTCCTAATCCATTCAATCAGATATTCCAGGGAATAGAATATGCCAATAATTGCATTGATAATATTCCCAAAATGGACATGTACAATAATGGCTCAGATAATGATAAAAAGAAATTACGCAGGATGTATGGAGAGGCTTTGACATTGAGGGCTCAGTTTTATTTCGAGGCGATAAGAAACTGGGGCGATTTGCCTGAACATTTTACTTCTGCCGCCAATCTTGCTGTTTCTAAGCCGTTTCCATTCAGGACTGACAGAGATACTTTATACAATCATATTCTTGCAGACTTAAAAACTGCAACAGAACTTGTACCATGGCGCAATGAATTAACCGGCATTGGAGATCAGGCTGATGAAAGAATTACAAAAGGTACCGTTAAAGGTATTAGAGCAAGAATAGCTTTGTACAGGGGCGGATTTTCCTTACGTCAGCAAAGCATGACCATGGAAAGAAAAAGTGATTACCTGGTTTATTACCAAATGGCAAAGGATGAATGTAATGATATAATTACATCCAATCAACATAGCCTGAACCCAAGTTATAAAGCACTTTGGAAAGATCAGGTATGCAAACGTGCTGTAACTGATCCCAATGGCGAGTTGATGTTTCAAGTAAGTTCCATCGGAAGTGTTGGAGCCGCTGATAGCCGTTTGGGATTTTATGACGGCCCAAGGGTTAATAGCCTGGGGAATTCTGCCATCAATCCCCTGATTTCCTATGTATACTTATTCGACTCCTTAGATACCAGAAGAAATGTAACCATTGCTCCTTATTGGGTTGCAGCAGATGGTGTAACAAAATTGAACACATCCACATCAACTGCAACATCGGTAGCAGTAGGGCTTAATCCGGGTAAATACAGAAGGGATTGGAACACAGCTGTTGCTCCAACTTTTACAGGACAATTCTTGAGTTTGAAATGGCAGATACTTCGCTATTCAGATGTATTACTGATGTTTGCGGAAGCCGAAAATGAACTTAACGGTGCATCTGCAGCTGCTTATAATGCTGTAAATATGGTTAGAAGAAGAGGTTTTGACAAACCACTCACCACCGCTGATCCTTCTGTGGATCTTCCTGCAGGCTTAAGTAAATCAGAATTTTTTAAAGCACTGGTTAGGGAAAGATCGCTTGAATTGGGTGGAGAAGGTGTTCGAAAATATGACCTGATCAGATGGAATTTACTGGCAACTGCCTTGGCTGATTCAAAAACAAATTTGTTGAAATTATCCACTGCAACAGCTACGGTAAATGTTACGGTAAATGATTTGGTTTTTAACTACCAGGCAAGACCACCAGCTAACAGCAATGCCTTGCCGTTAAATATATATTTAAAAAGTCCTACAACGGCAGACGATTTTAGCATATTTGCCAATTCACTTTATAGACCTTCATCAACCACAACACCTGCGGGCACCATTAGGTTGGTTTGGCTGGCAGCAGGTATCAATACCACTGCACTTGCAAGGTTTGCTACCGGATTTACCCCTGGTCGGTCCGAATTGTTTCCAATACCACAATCGGTAAGAGATGCCAATTTTAATTTGACACAGAACCCCGGATATTAAATAATTTCAGATTAGTTAGTTTACACTAAAGCTGCTGCTCTTGCAGCAGCTTTTTTTAACTCAAAAAAATGGTTTCTAAAAATATATTCTTATTCATACCTCTATTTATTGTATTGTCTTGTGCTGCACAAATTACTAACACTTCTATTCCAATAACTGATCAAATTCAATCGATAGCATTCCCTGGCGCAGAAGGTTTTGGTAAATATGCCAGTGGTGGTCGTGGAGGAAAGGTCTTTATAGTTACCAATCTGGATGATAGTGGAGAAGGAAGTTTTAGGAATGCGGTCAATCATAAAGAACCCCGAATCATTGTATTTGCCGTATCCGGTACTATTCATTTACAAACCGAATTGTCCATTCTGGGAAATGTAACTATTGCCGGACAAACAGCTCCCGGTGATGGAATTTGTATAGCCGACCAACCCGTAAATCTTGCGGGCAATAATATCATCATCCGATATATGCGATTCCGTCTAGGTGACAAGTATCAAAATAAAGGAATGGTTCCGGGAAGTGGACACGATGATGCAATTGGCGGAACCCGTAAAAAAAATATCATCATCGATCATTGCAGTATCAGTTGGAGTAACGATGAATGCATTTCCATTTATCGTGGCGACAGTACAACCATTCAATGGAATCTGATTTCAGAACCATTGAATTATTCTTATCATTTCGAAGATGGTGATAAGGATTTTGAAAAGCACGGCTATGGCGGCATCTGGGGAGGACAACATCTTTCTGCTCATCACAATTTATTTGCACATTGCGTAAGCCGAACACCTAGATTCAATGGTAACAGAAATGACAGTTCAATGGAGTTCGTAGACTTCCGCAATAATGTAATTTATAATTGGGGGAGCAATAATGTTTATGGTGGTGAAGGAGGTCAGTACAATATTGTAAACAATTATTATAAATATGGCCCTTCAACAAATAAAAAGGTTCAGTTCAGGATAGTCAATCCAAATAAAACAGACCTTGTAGGTTATGGAAAATACTTTGTGGATGGGAATTATGTAGATGGTGCGGAAGATGTAACAAAAAAAAATTCGTTAGGTATTGATATGGGAAACGGAGGCACTGCCAATGACAAAAAAAACACGGTTGTTTCTACAGCTTTTTCTTCAATAAACATTCCTGATCAATCTGCAAAAGATGCCTATATGGACATGCTTGGTAAAGTAGGTTCCAGTTTTAAACGAGATACCCTGGATCAGCGTATCATCAAGGATGTTTGGAACAGAACCGGTGGTTTTATTGATGTACAGGGAAATTATCCGCATGGCACAGCGTATGAGAAAACTGTAACCGCATGGCCATTCTTAAAATCACAACCGGCACTAACAGATACAGACAAAGATGGCATGCCGGATGTATGGGAAAATAAGCATGGGCTTAATCCAAATGATCCGGCAGATGCAATAATATTTACTCTTGATAAAAATTATACGAATATAGAAGTCTATCTGAATAGCATATTAAAATAACGCTTTATGGAAAAGATTATAATCCTAATGGGATTATTAACCACTTTGTCTTTTAAAATAATAGTTGATCATAAAATCAAAATCTTTCTTGCAGGTGATTCAACTATCAGCATCAAGGAAACTAAAGCCTATCCCGAAACAGGTTGGGGTATGCCGTTTGTGCATTTCTGGGATTCATCAATTGAAATTGTAAACAAGGCAAAAAACGGAAGAAGCACTAAAACATTTATCAGCGAAGGCATCTGGAAATCCATCATCGATGAAGCTAATGCAGGTGATTATGTTTTTATCCAGTTCGGACACAATGACGAATCGAAAGAAAAGGTGGAACGGTTCACTACGCCGGAAGAATATAAAAACAACCTGATAAAATTCATTACAGAAACAAGGAACAAAAAAGCAGTTCCGGTTTTACTGACTCCGGTTTCAAGAAGAAAATTTGATAAAGAAGGCAATGCCGTTGAAACCCATAAAGCATATTCTGAACTTGTAAGTGAGGTGGCACAAAAAGAAAATGTTGTTTTTATTGATCTGGATAAAAAATCGATGGAGCTGTATCAGCAATTTGGCCATGAAAATTCAAAGCTTTTATTCTTACAATTAAAACCCGGTGAACATCCAAACTTTCCTGATGGCAAAGAAGACAATACACATTTCAACGAAATGGGAGCAAGATTGATTGCACAAATTGTATTGGCTGAAATAAAAAAAGAGATTCCTGAATTGGCAAAGCATATCATTAAACCCATCATCAAATGATGCGAATCTTTTCTTTCATACTGTCCATGTTATTTTTACTCAATGCTTCTGCACAAAAAAATAATTTGACTGTATCAATGGATGGAACGGCCGATTATAAAACGGTTCAATCAGCATTGGATGCAGTTCCTGCAGGGAATCAAAAGCTGGTAACTATTTTTATTAAAAATGGCATTTATAAAGAAGTCATCATTGTGGATGCAAGAAAAAATTTCATTACCCTGATTGGCGAAGACAAATACAAAACCGTTCTGACTTTCGACAACCATGCCGGTACAAGACTTCCCAATGGAGATACATTAAACACCTGGACCTGTGCCAGTTTCTTTGTTTATGGAAATAATTTCCATGCAGAAAATCTGACTTTTGAAAACAATGCAGGATTTACTGCGGGACAGGCCGTGGCCTTGCGGATTGAAGGAAACCGGGCATCATTCAACAATTGCCGGATGATCGGCAACCAAGATGTGTTGTTCCTGAGCGGCAGTGGTGTTAAACATTTTTTCAAGGATTGCTTTATTGAAGGAACCACCGATTTTATTTTCGGCGCTGCCACAGCGGTGTTTAAAAACTGCCATATTCATTCCAGAAAAAACAGTCATGTTACTGCGGCATCAACCAACAGCATTATCCCTTTTGGGTTTGTTTTTTTTGATTGCAAACTGACGGCCGATAGCAATATCAATAAAGTATCATTGGGAAGACCATGGAGTCCCACCGCCAGCGTAACCTATATCAATTGCTGGATGGATAAACATATAATACCTGCTGGATGGGACAACTGGAAAAAGCCGACCAATGAGGCAACGGCCCGTTATGCCGAATACAATAGCAGTGGTCCCGGTGCAGGTGCAGCAACGAGAGTCAATTGGAGTAAACAATTAACAACAGAAGAACTGAAAAAATTCAGTATTAAAAATATTTTGGGAGAATGGAATGTTGAAATAAATAAGTAGACATGCAAAAAATAAAAACAGCGCTGTGTTCTTTTGGTATGAGTGGATGGGTTTTTCATGCACCATTCATTGATGTACATCCGGGATTTGATTTTTATGGTGTATTGGAAAGAACCAAAAACCTGGCAGTAGAAAAATATCCGGCTGTAAAAACCTTCCGAACAATGGAAGTAATGTTGGCTGATGAAAATATAGAACTGGTAATAGTGAATACACCAAGCATCACTCATTTCGATTTTGCAAAACAGGTTATCCTTGCTGGCAAACATCTGGTGGTTGAAAAACCTTTCACTGCAACAGTTGCACAGGCTCAGGAATTGATTGATCTGGCAAATAGCAAAAATGTAAAACTTTCCGTTTATCAAAACCGACGCTACGACAGTGATTACCTAACCGTTAAAAAAATACTGGATGAAGGTTTGTTGGGGAAAATCGTAGAAGCAGAAATACATTATGACCGTTTTACTCCGGAGCTGAGTTATAAACTACATAAAGAAACGCCAACCGAATCTGTTGGTTGTCTTTACGATCTCGGTTCACACTTAATTGATCAGGCATTGCAATTGTTCGGAATACCACTTGCAGTATTTGCAGATATGGCTATCAACCGACCCGGCTCTAAAGTGGATGATTATTTTGACCTTAAATTATTTTATCCATCTCACCGGATTACACTAAAATCAAGTTATTATGTCAGGGAAGCCTTGCCGGGTAATATTTTCCATGGTACTAAGGGTTCTTTTATAAAACCAAAAACAGATGTTCAGGAAACAGCTTTGCAAGCAGGAAAGATTCCCGGCAAAGCGGACTGGGGCAAAGAACCAGACCATGAGAAAGGTTTGTTGCACACAGAAAAAGACGGCAAGCTCATCAAAGAATATATTCCTTCATTGCAAGGGAATTACATGACTTATTATGATGGCATATACGATGCTCTACGAAACGACCAACCGGTACCGGTTTCAGCAACAGATGGAATGAACGTAATTAAAATAATAGAGGCTGCATTAAAAAGCAAAGAAGAAAGGAGGGTGGTTGATTTATGAATAAAAAGGATTTTTTTTCAGTATTGACTTCAAACTATCGGAGTCTTGTCACTCCGACGAAGGAGGAGTCTCAATATTTACGATTAATAAGCAAATCTGAATTGTTGAGATGCCTCGTACCTCGGCATGACAAAAATTACGATAGATTGAAATTTTCTTTCAAACACAACCTCAAACATTCCCTGACTAGTTGGGTCTTTTTCTTTCTATTTTTCTTATTGTTCAATATCACATTTGGTCAATCACTTTCAAATCCATGGGTTGCTGATAACAATAATGGTACTTATAAAAACCCCATCATTCATGCAGACTATTCCGATCCGGATGCAATACGGGTTGCTGATGATTACTATATGATTTCTTCCAGCTTCAACCATGTGCCGGGATTACCAATCCTTCACTCTAAAGACTTAGTGAATTGGAAACTGATTGGCCATGCATTAAAAAAATTAGTGCCTGAAAATCATTTTAATAAAGTGCAGCATGGCGGCGGTGTTTGGGCACCAAGCATCCGATATCATAAAGGAGAATTTTATATCTATTATCCCGATCCTGATTTTGGCATTTATCTAACAAAATCCAAAAACATTCTGGGTCCATGGACTGAACCAATAATGGTGGAAGCGGGCAAAGGATTGATCGATCCCTGCCCTCTCTGGGATGATGATGCCAGCCCGAATACCGAAGGTGGGCGGGGGAAAGCATATCTCGTTCATGCATATGCCGGAAGCCGTGCCGGAAT
>JAYWCV010000215.1:0-7918 GCA_043780275.1 Chitinophagaceae bacterium | reverse complement strand
GAAGCTTTTGATTTTTGGCCTCCGGTATTACTGTACACTTCTGTATCCATAACCAGAATGTTTACATTTTCGCCGGTACTTAACACATGATCCAATCCACTAAATCCGATGTCATATGCCCAACCATCTCCACCAATGATCCAGATGGATTTCTTTTCTAAAAATTCCGCAACCTGGTACAACCTAAAGGAATCTTCCCGTCGCAGATCTCGCAATCTTCTTTTTAACTCATTCACATATTTTCGTTGATTGATTAATTCTGCTTCATCGTTTTCAGCATTTGCAAGAATTAAATCTGTCAGTTCCGATCCAACTTCTTCTCTTAATTCTTTTAACAATCGTATAGCGATATCCCTTTTTTTATCTGATGCCAGTTTTAATCCTAAACCAAATTCTGCATTGTCTTCGAATAAAGAATTAGACCAGGCTGGTCCTCTTCCTTCACTATTGCTGGTCCACGGTGTGGAAGGAAGATTACCTCCAAAAATAGAAGAACAGCCGGTTGCATTGGCCACAATCATTCTGTCGCCAAATAACTGTGTTAATAATTTTAAGTAGGGTGTTTCACCACAACCTGCACAAGCTCCCGAAAATTCAAACAACGGTTCTAATAATTGAGATCCTTTAACCGTTGATTTATTAACCCTGGTTCTATCAATATCGGGTAAGGATAAAAAGAAATCCCAATTATTAACTTCTGCTTCTTTGATAGGCGTTAATTCCTCCATATCGATAGCTTTATGCCCGGGAACTGTTTTACTTTCAATCGGGCAAACTTCGGTGCACAATTTACATCCTGTACAGTCTTCTACGGCTACCTGCAATGTATATACTTCGTTTTCTTTTTGAAATTCTTTACCAATAGGGGCAATACTTTTGAATGACCCCGGAGCATCATTTAAAAATTCTTTATCATACACTTTTACACGGATGGCTGCATGTGGGCATACAAAATAACATTTACCGCATTGAGAACATAAAGAAGGATCCCATACCGGCACTTCATTAGCAATATTTCTTTTTTCCCATTTGGTTGTACCGGTAGGATAAGTGCCATCTACAGGGAACGCACTTACCGGAAGATAATCGCCTTCACCGGCAATTATTTTGGCTAAAACATTCTGTACAAAATCCGGGGCATGTCCGCTGATTGGTGATTCTATTTCTTTATTTCCAATAGAGAAATTTGAATAATCAACTTCGAATAAATTTTCAAGAGTCATATCCACAGCCAGGTAATTTTTTTCAACTACGGCTTCTCCTTTTCTGCCATACGTTTTTTTAATAGCCTCTTTAATATTGCTGACAGCCTCTTCTTTGGTCATTAAATTAGAAATGGCAAAAAAACAGGTTTGTAAAATGGAATTTATCTTCGAGCCCATACCGGATTCTTTTGCAACTTTTGAAGCATTGATCAAATAAAATTTCAACTTATGAGAAATGATTTTTTCCTGAATTTTATTGGGCAATTGATCCCAGATATCTTCGACTGTATAAGGCGCATTTAATAAAAAAATGGCTCCATATTCTGCATATTTTAAGATATCGTATTTCTTCAAATAATTAAAATGATGACAGGCAATAAAGCTTGCAGATGTTATTAAATAACTGGACCGAATTGGATGCTGGCTGAAACGTAAATGAGAAGTTGTCAATGATCCTGATTTTTTAGAATCGTACACAAAATACCCTTGTACATAATATTCACTGACATCTCCAATAATTTTAATGGTGTTTTTGTTGGCACTAACGGTTCCATCGGCACCTAAGCCATAAAATAATCCACGAAATTGGTGTTTGTCTTCTAAAGAGAACTTTTCATCCCATTCCAGATGAGTATGGGTTATATCATCTTCTATACCAATTGTAAAACTATTTTTAGGTTCTTCTTTTTGAAGCTCTTCAAATATGGCTTTTGCCATTGCCGGATTAAACTCTTTAGATGCCAATCCGTATCTGCCTCCAATAACTTTTGGCATATTGAACTTCCAACTTGTATGCAATGAACTTATAACATCCATGTACAATGGTTCTCCTATTGCACCTGGCTCTTTGCATCTGTCCAGAACTGCAATGCTTTTAACTGTTTTTGGAATGGCCGCAATAAAATGCTTAACAGAAAACGGTCTGAATAGATGTACATTGATATAACCAACCTTCTCTTCCCGATCATTTAAATAGTCCGTTATTTCATGCACCGGTCCATAGCCTGAACCCATGATAATGATGATACGTTCAGCTTCCGGATGTCCATAATAGGTAAACAATTTATACTTCCTTCCGGTAAGGCTGTAAAACTTATCCATCGATTCTTCAACCAGCTCCGGAACCTGCCTGTAATATTTATTACAGGCTTCCCTGCTTTGAAAATAAACATCCGGATTTTGTGCAGTACCACGAATGATGGGATGCTCTGGATTTAATGCTCTGTTTCTGTGATTGTTTACGGCCTGTTCATCCATCATTTTTTTAATAACCTCATCCGGCAAAACAGAAACCTGACTTAGCTCATGTGAAGTACGGAATCCATCAAAAATATTCAGAAACGGAACTCTCGATCTTAACGTAGTTGCTGTGGCAATCATGGCCATATCCATTGCCTGTTGTGGATTATTACCGAATAACTGGGCAAAGCCTGTTGACCTTACGGCCATCACATCACTATGATCTCCAAAAATGGATAAGGCATGTGTAGCTAATGCTCGTGCAGCAATATGAAAAACGGTTGGAGTCAATTCACCGGCAATCTTGTACATGTTTGGGATCATCAACAACAATCCCTGTGAACAGGTAAAGGTGGATGCTAAAGCCCCTCCCTGTAATGCGCCGTGGATGGCACCTGCAGCTCCTGCTTCACTTTGCATTTCCACAATTTTAGGAATTTCGCCATAGATATTTGCGATCTCATTACTGCTCCATTCATCGGCTAATTCTCCCATGGAAGAGGATGGTGTTATAGGATAAATAGCACAAACCTCACTGGTTCTGTAGGCTATATAAACGGCTGCTTCATTGCCGTCTATTATTGAAACAAGCTTCTTTTTTTCTGATTGGTTTTTACTTTTTTGGGTTCTTGTGTTTTCCATTTCAGGTGCATTTAATTTTCACCTAAATTAGACAGTAGCCACTTTTTTAAATATGACTAAAATCAGTAAAAAAAAACTCAACTACCTGCTTTTTATCATCCACTAAAAACTTGAAATGCAACCCGAATTTCGATTTGCCTGGAAGATTACAGCTATTTTATTTTGAACATGAATGGCAATAAAAAAGAAAAACTACCTTTTTAAACCCGCATGGAGGAGGAAATTTTATAGGAGAATTTCGGCATTAAATTTCTGTGCTGAAAGAATAAACTGTTCTCAATAAAAAAAGGTAAAGTATACTGAATAAAATTCAGTCTCCACTTTACCTAATTAAATGATCGAATCACTTCGAAATATGAAAACCAAGGAATTACTTAATCTTCATAAAGTCTGTACCACTGAATAATCTGCAAAGATTTAAATCTTTTGTCTGGTGCCATTCTGCAATTTTTGCAGCCTGTACTATACGCCAAAAGTTTTTAGCTTTCATTTCCTGGTAATCATTCGTTTGAATAAAAAGACCCTGGATTGTGCTACGTTGTTTAAAGAAAATACTCACCGTTTGTCCGGCTTTTTCTTTCGACTCTGTAAACTTTTCAATTGCTTCTGCAGTCATAACAATTTATTTTTAAGATAATTAAAAATGCTGCCTGATTTAATAAACCAGGCAGCTATTTATTCAAAGCTTACCAGCTTTGAGAAGTAGAACGGCTTGTAGCTGGTCTTTCTTCTCTTGGTCTTGCCTCAGTTACTTTAATTGTGCGTCCATCAGCAGATGAACCGTCTAATTCAGCAATTGCTTTAGAAGCTGCCTCATTGTCTGACATTTCAACAAAACCGAAACCTCTGCTACGGCCTGTGAATTTATCAGTAATAACCTTTGCAGAACTAACTTGTCCGTATTCTGCGAAAAAACCATGTAAGTCTTCATCCTGAACGTTGAAGCTTAAATTTGAAACATAAATGTTCATAAAAAAAATATAATTTAATAAAAAAACTTGAGAAAAAAAGCAGCGTAAAAGAAGACTAAAACAGTAGCAGATAATGCGTAGCAGATAAAATCATTCGCCTACAAATTGCGATAAACTCAATTTAACGATGCAAATGTAGGGTAAAAAATCCATTTTAGAAGTTTTATTTTAATGAATTATTTTAAAAAAAAATTCTACAAATCTATAGTCGAAATAAAAAGATTCTAAATCCCCAATAAAAATGTTTCTTAATTAATAATTTTCACATTTACAGCTACTGGACCACGTTGTCCTTTTTCCACTTCAAAACTTACTTTATCATTTTCCTGAACTTCTGCTTCCAGTTCGTTCACATGTACAAAAACACTTTCCTGGGAAACACTGTCTTTTATAAATCCGAATCCTTTATCATGGTTAAAAAAAGAGATTTTTCCGCTGCGGGTAAGCTCCGCTTGAGTCAACGGAATTTGTTCCGGTACACCAATTTCAATATCCTCCAACTTCACTTCAATTCGTTTACTTGGATCTGGAGGAGTTGATGAAATATTTCCATTTTCATCGACATATGCCATCATATCGGCTAAGCTTTTTCCGTCCTGAGAATTTTCTTTTCTCTCCAGTTTCTTTTCAGCTTTGTCCTTTTTCTTTTTCTGCTTTAATTTTTCTCTCTCTTTTTTGTTCCAGGAATCACTCATATATTTTTCTGCTTTTAATTTAAAAATTGACTACTCGACCGGTCTAAATAATTTATTGGAATTAGTTTTCTAAGAGAATTTTTAAAGATACAACTATACTCAGTAAATACAGATTCAGTCTCAATCTAAATTCTTGTACCAATCTACCTTATACACCCTGATACTTCTATCTACCTCTTTGTGAAAACACTTTTCCATATCTTTTCCCCCTTACCGGACTCCTCGAGCTATTACTGATTGTAGAAGCTTGAACACCCGGTACAGAATTACTATGCATGGCTCCTACGTCGTAAAAATGCCCGGAAATAACTGGGATATTCTTATTGATTAATTTTTGGATGTCTTTTAAGAATATTTTTTCGGTCCAGTCACAGAAAGAAATAGCCGTTCCTTTTGCTCCTGCCCTTCCTGTTCTTCCTATACGGTGTACATATGTTTCCGGAACATTCGGTAACTCAAAATTTATTACATGCGTTAATTCGTCAATATCAATTCCACGGGCGGCAATATCTGTAGCAACTAATACACGTGTCTTCCTGTTTTTAAAACTCTCCAAAGCCTGTTGTCTCGCATTCTGCGATTTGTTTCCATGAATGGCTTCTGTACGTATGCCGGCTCTATTCAAATGTTCACACAATTTATTAGCCGCATGTTTCATTTGTGTAAATACCAATACAGACTCAATAGACGTGTCCTGTAATAAATGAATTAAAAGAGCTTGCTTGTTTGCCTTTTCTGTGAAATAGACCGATTGCTGAATAATATCAACTGTTGATGCAGGTGGAGTAACTTCTACTTTTACCGGATCTGTTAACAACATATTCGATAATTGTTTGATTTCTGCCGGCATGGTAGCTGAGAAAAATAATGTTTGACGTTTTGCCGGAAGTTTTGCAATAATGCGTTTTACATCTTGTACAAAACCCATATCCAACATACGATCAGCTTCATCTAAAACAAAAAACTGGATATTGCTTAAAGAAATAACACGTTGCTGCATCAAATCAAGTAATCTTCCCGGCGTAGCTACTATCAAATCAACCCCGTTACGGATTGCCTGTACCTGCTGATATTGAGGTACACCACCAAAAATTACTTTGTGACGAATATTTAAATACTTGCCGTAAGCTGTGATGCTTTCACCTATTTGAATGGCTAACTCCCTGGTAGGTGTAAGAATTAAGGCTTGTATCTTAGAGTGTGGCTGATGACCATTTTCCTGTTGCTCATGCATTAATTGCAGAATTGGAATGGTAAAAGCCGCCGTCTTTCCGGTACCGGTTTGTGCACAACCCAAAAAATCTCTTTTTTGTAAAATTGCTGGAATCGAATTTTCCTGAATAGGAGTTGGGGTTGAATAACCCTCTTTGCTTAAAGCCTTTAATATAGGCTCTATGAGCGATAAATTAGTAAATGACAATGTTATAATATGTTTTTGTGAAAAATGCGATAAGGCTATCAGAATCAGAGCTGATACATTATCTGCCTTAGGTTAACGGTTACGTAGTTGTAATAGACAAATTTCTTCACAAACTGAGAAAGCACTAACATTAAGAATGGCAAAGCTACAACTTTAAAAACTAAGTTTACAATTATGGGCTAATTGGCTAATTATGGATAAACTGAATAATTATCCTTTTTATAAATATCAAATCAGGAATGGCCAATGAATTTTTAAGAATCTGTTAAAAAAAATGGAAGCCAAGCTCAGATGCGTTGAAATAAATGTTAGCTTTGCTTTTCTGTGAATCACTATTATGTAAGCGAATTATCCATTCATTTCACTCGCATTTTTGTTTTACACCAGTATTTTACTCAATACCTTGTTCGTATCTGTTCATTGATTTGTTTAATGCAAATCCAAATTTATTAGAATTATGTTTACTCAAACCTGGAAAATTTATCTGCCTGTAATTGTAATTCTTTTAAAGAGATCTGCTCAGGAAGAACAAACCTTGGCAATGAACCTTACTGATTTTGAACGGGCAGCAGGTGGACGTAAAATGAAATTCAGTTTCAACAATCTTCAGATAAAAAATGCAAAACTCAGCATTAATAATAAGTATACTAATGTAGCTAAAGAATTAGCTGCCTTATTACAGGAAGATGAAAGTTCCAGAAAGATCATTCAGGATCAACATATCGAAATCTCCTTAAATAATGATTTCAAATTAACCATCCGAAATACAACACCGGTGGAAGAAGTGGTTGAAGAAACAGTTTCTGAAGAAGATGCTGACAACGAAGAAGACGCATAGTCTTTCCCATTCGATAAATTTTTTCCATAAAAAATTGTGATTAAATTTAATTGCAACTTTCAAACCTTGTTCGAAGTATTTCACTATTGGTATTATCTCCTATCTAGTTCTTTCACTAAATAAGTCTCCCTTTCCCGTAATTTTCAATATAGTAATATTCAATGAGTGTGAATTGTATCGCATATTATCCCGTTTCAATTATCAGGAACAACCTTTATTAAAAGTTCAACGATTTATCTGTAGTAAGTTTTAACTTTAAATACTTAATCTACCATCTTGCCATACTTCAGTTTCAATACTATTTTTAAAAACTGCAGTACAAAATTATATGCAAGATATTCCTGTTTAATTTTTACACTAATTTTCTCATCATATATTTCTGCACAAATATGCCCTCCAAATATCGATTTTGAAAAAGGAAATTTTGACAATTGGACCTGTTATGTTGGTTCTGTTGCAGCCGTAAACGGCGGCAATGTAATTACCCTGAATCAGTCAGGTGGCCCAGCGTTTAATCAACATACAATGTTTGCCCCGGCAGTTCCAGGGTTAACAGATCCTTATGGTGGTTTTCCGGTTAATTGTCCAAATGGAAGTGGATATTCAATGAAGCTGGGAAATGACCAGGGAGGAGGACAAGCCGAAGGAATTTCATATGAATTCACAATCCCAGCAAATAGAAATAATTATTCATTGATTTATCATTATGCCGTTGTATTTGAAGATCCAAACCATTTGGATTTTCAACAACCCAGGCTTGAATTGGAGATTTCCAATAAAACGGACAATCTTATTATCGATTGTTCTTCTTTTACATTCTACCCAATCGGGTCTTCATTACCCGGATTCAAGGTTTCGCCTATAAGAATTTCTCCGGCTGATATTTGGTATAAAGATTGGTCAGCCGT
>JAYWCV010000214.1:0-3699 GCA_043780275.1 Chitinophagaceae bacterium | reverse complement strand
GATTATTTTTATGGCGGATGCTCATACAGGTATAACAGATCTGGATGATTCTATGGCAGCACTTTTACGAAAGTCGAAGAAGCCCGTTTTAATGGTTGTAAATAAAGTAGACAATAACGAAAGAATGCTTGAAGCCTCTGAGTTCTATAGTCTGGGTTTCGATAAAATATTTTTTATTGCATCTGCAAGTGGTAGTGGAACCGGTGAAGTGCTGGATGAAATTACCGGATATATGGCGGATGAAAATGATAATGCTACCGAGCAAACTGGTATTCCAAAATTTGCCATCATTGGACAACCAAACGTTGGAAAATCTTCATTTTTAAATGCATTGGTAGGACAAGAAAGAACTATTGTCAGTGATATTCCCGGAACAACCCGAGATACAATTCATACACACTATAATTTATTCCAGAAGGAGTTTGTATTAATTGATACGGCGGGGATTAGACGTAAAGCAAAAGTGCATGAAGACTTGGAATTTTATTCCGTAATCAGAGCCATCAAAGCATTGGATGAAGCGGATGTTTGTTTTTTACTTATTGATGCAGAAAAAGGCATTACCGCACAGGATTTGAATATCTACAGTTTAGCTGCAAAAAAAGGGAAAGGCATTGTGGTGTTGGTGAATAAATGGGATTTAAAAGAAAAAGAAACGAATACGGCCAGGGATTATGAAGATTTTTTGAAAAAGAAATTGGCTCCGTTTAATGATGTACCTATCATTTTTATTTCTGCATTAGAAAAAACAAGAATATTTAAAGCCATTGAAGTTGGTTTGGAAGTTGTAGAAAGCAGACAAAGAAGAATATCTACTTCTAAACTGAATGATGTAATGCTTAAAGCCATTGAATCATACCATGCACCGGTTATTCGGGGACATGCTTTGAAAATAAAATTTGTAACTCAATTACCTACCGTTGTTCCATCCATTGCATTTTTCTGCAATTTCCCGGATGATGTAAAAACACCGTATAAGAATTACCTGGAAAATCAATTAAGGGTGAACTTTAATTTTAAAGGTGTGCCTATCAGGATGTTTTTCCGAAAAAAATAATGTTCAAATAACCAATTGAAAAAGAAGACTATAATCTGATTAACATTTCATTTGGTTTTTTAAATTATCCGTATATCTTTGCGCCTGTTTTTAACCAAAAAATTAATTAGAATGAAAAAGTTTATCGCAATTTTCGCAATCGCTTCTGTAATGGTAGCTTGTAACAACTCTGCTGAAACTACTGAAGCTACAGCTGTTGATACTGCTGTTGTTGAAACTCCAGTTGTTGACACTGCTGCTGCAGTTGTTGTAGATACCACTGCTGTTGTAGCACCAGCTGTTGAAGCTCCTGCTGCTCACTAAGAAGTTTTTTGCATTTAGCATAAGAATATCTTATCAATAGAAAAGTCCTCCTGCCAATGGCTAGAGGACTTTTCTATTTGTGAAAAGATAAAACCTTATTGTATTAAAGTTTGAGATTTTTTATCATTGCATCTGCATTCCGTTGAAATAATTTGTTCTCTTTGTTTTGTTCAAGTATAAATTCATTGTCCTTGAAAGAGCCGATTACTTGATCCATTTCCAGTTCTGTATCATACAGCATTTTGCGGAACGGATTCGTGTAATCCTTCTTTCTGGATTCATAAATATTTCGGGTCAATTTTTCTTTCGTCTCTTTTGCATTTTTCAATAATTCCCCAAACGTTTTTTTATTGAAATCCTTTACGCTAATTCCCAATATTTCAAGTAATGCTGCAAAGCCATGCTTTAATTTTTGTTCTGTATATGATTTTCCATTCTTTAAATAAAAGTTATGAACATGGTCCCAGCTTTTAATTTTTCCGGAATGAATCTGATGAATCAATGATTCAACTGTTGATTGCTGCATTAACTGTCCACCGATATTTTGCCATTCATCTCTTTTTGATTTGGCCGGCAACGTTTTCATCAGTTGGTTGAAACTGCTGAATTTATTAGCGATTGCATATTTCATTAATAATTGTGTACCGTAAAACCGGATGAGTTCTTTAAATAACTGATATGCTTCCGGAACTTTTAGTAATAAAACTTTTCGTTTAGAGTTTTCAAATCCTTCCGCTACTATTTCCAGTTCATTTAAAATCGGGTCTTTTGTTTCAAGTAATTTTTCGCCCATTAAAATCAACTCATCATCCTTCAGTTTTTTATTATTCTTTTTTGCCCAACTTTTTCCGGTAAATTTTTTAAATAAGGATAAGGAGTCAAATATTTCATTGATACTGTCCGGTGCTAAATAATCATATTCCAGCTCCTGTGTTTTTTCTGTTCGCTGATCTCTGTCTAATAATTTTTTACTGTTCCTTGCCAGTGCATACATATTGTACATAAACCAATAGCCGGGCATTATTTGCAGGCTGTCTTTGCTTTCATCATTAATAATTAATGAAAAGGGGATAGGGATATTTAATTCGTTTGGATAATCTCCTTTTGCAATTAAAGTGAAGCCGGCAAATTTTGAATTATGTTTCAAACTTACACATAGGCCGGGCCAGAACCCACGTCCGGCAATGATTTCACCATCGGCGGCACGGCTATTGTGGTTTGAACCAATGGTTGCACCTGCCGCAATATTGCTTTGTCCCATAATCAGTGCTGCACATAAAAAAGAATTATTATGATGTTGTTCGTGTGCCGGGAATATCAGCGAGTTTAAAACTTCGCAACAGGAAATGGTTGCATTATGTCCAAGATACGAATTGATCAGCCTTGCCCCGTATTTCAATTGCGAATTGCCAGCCATAAAAAACCGAACCGCTTTGGAACCATAAAATATCCTGCAGCCATTGCCGATAATTCCATTTACTAATTCGCAACCTTCACCTATTTGTGTTTTCGATTCTACGGAGGAATTAATGGTTAGGTTTTTTAGTTTGTTGGCTCCTTTGATATAAGCATGTTCCCCAATCCATACATCTTTTATGATGCCGCAATTTTTAATAATTGTCCGGTCACCGATTTTTCCATAATAACCACGCAGGTTATCATATCTTTTTTCAGTAAACTCTTTAAATTTTTCCATCAACACTTCATCCGCCCGGTATTTCGACCATAAGTATGCATCTCCGGGAAGCATTCCATTAAAAGGAATAATTTTACGGCCACCGTTTTCATTGCACACTTCAATCCAGACTCTTGCATCCTCCTTTTCTCCTTGCTTCAGTACACCGTTACCAAATTTGGCATGATTGGTTGTAGCCATTTCCAATACATTTACAATCATCACTTCATTACCAATAATCATGTGCGATAGATAATTGACATTATTTATCACTGCATTGTCTCCAAAATCGCAACTGATGATCGTGCTGTTATAAAGGCCTACTGGCAGCTTCACATCATGAAAAGATAAAAAACAAGGTTCAAGTTTACCAATACGGATAAGGCCAAAAAATTTACAATTTTTTACTAAATCTGGATTGAATTCGTCAGAGACATATATATTATTCCAGTCATCGGACGTATTTAGATTTTTTATAAAGGCTTCTTTTTCAGCATCGGTTAAATGACGATAATTAATTCCACTGCGGTTTTGTTTATTGCGCAGGTAATACTCATTTTTGCCTGTGGGTAAATATTCGGCAGGTATAAAATGATAACCGAGTTCACTGATGGGGATCTTTCCAACAATATTCATTCAATTTTATTTAGATGCTCTAAGTTCT
>JAYWCV010000213.1:0-5493 GCA_043780275.1 Chitinophagaceae bacterium | reverse complement strand
CTTTTATCAACCAATACATAGTAAACAACAGCAATGGAACCAACCACACAAATAAGTCTGAAGCCAACAATGCTGTTGATTCATTTGGAAATAAATAATTGAATACACCCATGGCATACGCATCAATCACTCTTACGGTAACAAAATAAGCAGCACAGATAAAACTGCATATCATCATACGTTGATGCAGTACTATTTTTCGTTGTTTAATAAAATAAAAAGCAAGTGTGATAAACAGCAGCCATAAACTGGTTACTGTAAATTGTGAAGGCCTGCAGGCACTGCACCAGGTTCTGGGTATTATAATATACAGTGTGATAATACAAAGCAAAGATGAAAAAATATACAGCTTACCCGTGTTGCGATGAAAAGAAATGTATTTGTTGCGTATGGTTGGTGTGAATTGCAATATGGCTGTGCAATAAACAATGATGCCGGCAAAAATATGCAGTGCAAAAAGGCTGTTGTCAAACACAGTATTACTTCCCCAATGTTTAAAAGTATCATTGTTTAGGTACTTGTACTTTGGAATCAGTTTGTACAAAAAGAAACCGAAGAAGGCGAGCCAAAAAATTGCACTAAAAATTTTTTTAAGCATGTGTTGTTTCTTATTTTTTATTCATTTCCGCATAATCAAACACCAAATTGCAAAAAGAAATGACACCTAATTTAAATGCATCATCATCAATGATAAACTCTGCTGTATGATGCGGCCCAGATGTTTTGGGATCTTTTCCTTTGGGCATACCACCAATGAAAAAAAACAAGCCCGGTACTTTTTGCGCAAAAAAAGAAAAATCTTCTGCACCTGTAATGGCCGGAACAAGCAATACATTTTCTAGACCTGCAGATTTTTGAAAAGAAGGCAACATACTATTTGTTAGTGCTACATGATTAAATGTAACGGGATAATGAGAAGAGTAGGGCAACTCTACAATTGCTGTGGCACCAGCACTCTCAGCCGTTTTTTCTACTACCTGGCGAATGCGTTGAAATACCATAGTTTCATCGGCATTGGTTAATGTTCTTACTGTACCCATCATTTCTACTTGTTCAGAAATGATATTGGAACGGTTACCGCCATGTATAGAACCAACAGTAACCACTGCTGGATTTTCAGTGATATTTACATTGCGGCTCACAATGCTTTGCAGGTTGTTGATAATTTGAGCCGCAACAAGAATTGGGTCAACCGATAGCCATGGTTCGGCTCCATGACTGGGCTTTCCTTTTACGGTAATTTTAAAGTCACCAACGGCAGCTAAAAATCCGCCGGGGCGATAAGAAAGTTTTCCAACTTCCGTTTGTGCATCCATGTGCAATCCAAAAATCACATCCACTTCTGGATTATCCAGCACAGCTTCTTTCACCATCAACTCAGCACCACCTTCCTCTCCTTTTGGTGCCCCTTCCTCTGCTGGTTGAAAAATAAATTTCACAGTACCTTTTAATTCTTTTTTCATACTTGCTAATACTTCAGCAACACCCATCAATATGGCCACGTGTGCATCATGCCCGCAGGCGTGCATCACACTTGTTTCTTTTCCGTTGTAAGTGGTTTTTACTTTAGAGGCAAAGGGCAAATCATTTTTTTCTTCTACAGGCAAAGCATCCATATCAGCTCTAAGTGCTATAACAGGTCCGGGTTTGTCTCCTTTTAAAATGCCCACCACGCCTGTAACACCCACTTTTGTTTGCACTTCAATTCCCAGTGATTTTAAATGGGTGGCAATTAATTCGGCAGTGCGAAACTCTCGATTTCCAAGTTCAGGATTTTGATGAATATCATGCCGCCAATCAATTACTTTTTGTTCTATTTTATTTGCAGCATTACTGATATATGCCCTACTGCTTTGTGCTTTTAAATTTTGAAAACTGAAAATCAGTGCAACAAAAATTATTTTATTCATGTTTATTTTTTTAGAAATTATTTTATGCCAATATAAATTCATTTTTTACAAATAACTCAGCCACCATTTTTCTTTATGGTTGGTTTTATATTTATCGTACCATTTGCATAGTGGATATAATAATGCAACTATCGCAATCCATGCAACATATACTATTCCAAGCGAAAAACCTTTGCCAGGTATTAGTAAAAGTGCGATGGAACTAAACGTGTGAATAAAAAAGAAATGCAGGATATAATAAAAGAAAGCAACCCTTCCATAAACCGAAATTATTCTCGTCAAACTATTTTTCATATTTCCCCACCATGCAATAAATAATAAAGCAGGGCCTATAGTCATACACAAATAAAAAAGCGAAGGCGGGTATTTATGGGTGTTGATAAAAGATAGAAAACTATAAAACGGAGTTTTTTGTGCAGACCATGCAACAGGATCACCATAAATATTTATAAACCGCAACAGGATAAACAACCCAATAGCTGTGAGGCCTGTAATAGTTAAAAAATTTTTTCGATACTGTTCATCCGGGTTTTGCAAAAGTTTTCCCAGGCAGAATCCAAGTATCATTAAACCCGTCCAGGGTAAAAATGGATAGAGGATAAATAATTGGTGATTACCCCATAATTTATGAACACCGAAATGATGCAATAAATTATATAAAATAGGATACGGACCGGGATTTGCTTTTTCATAAAAATCTAGTGCATTATGCCCGAGTACAATAATGAGTCCAACGGCAAGTACTAATTCAAAAGGCAGCCATATTAATAACCCCAGTATGACCATACTGATACCAATGGCCCATATTACCTGTAAACCAAAAAAGGTATAGAAAATATCAAAAGAAAAAAGCAGGTTTATAATGGCGAGCTCTATTACAATAAGCCACAGCCCTCTTTTAATAAGAAATAAACTGAGTTCTTTTTTTGATTTTCGGCTACTTTGCAAAAAAGCCGAAACGCCGGAAAGAAAAACAAAGATGGGTGCACAAAAATGGGTGATCCAGCGGGTGAAATATAAAATGGGTGTAGTAGTGTTCAGGTCAAGCGGATCCGATGTCATCCCTCCTGTATGAAAAAAATCACGGGTATGATCCAGGGCCATAATGATCATTACTAACCCACGAAGCAGGTCAATGGATTCAATTCTTTTTTTATTTAACGAAGCTTGCATGTTGCTGGTTTAAGTTGATAAAATTTTCTATTCCTTTTTCTTTACAAATTCAGTCAATAGATCGCCAAAGGGTCTTGTACTTATCTTGTCCACTTCTCCCTTAGTGCTGATTAAAAAATTCAGTATAAAATCCGGCGTATCACTTCCTTTTTCATCGGTGTTAAATTGATTATAATGAAAATGATGAAGGGCTGATCGCTGGCTTCGGAAAACAAAAAATAATTTATCATTTACCAGTTCAATTTTTATATCCCCATAAGCCATATTGTTATAAGTTCCGGTATAATCTTTTAATGCATGCGACGGTGCTGTGTTTTTAACTTGTGTTGTTTTCAATGAATCTGTCGATTTTTTTTCCTGTAACAGTGCTTCTTTATAATCTTTCATGTATCGCTGACTCCAGGAAGTTAGTGATGTATTCATCAAACGGTCAAACACATCCAACGGAACAAAATTTGAAAGCGGCCGGCCATGGCTTGCATTTACCACTACAAAAATGCCGAGGCTGTCTTTTGGGAACAAAGTGACAAAAGAATAAAACCCATCAATAGAACCGCCATGGCTGGCTGTTTTATGTCCTTTGTACGTGTAAATATTTCTTCCCATACAATAAATCGTATTAGAGAGCTCATCATATCTCCCTGTTTTATCAGAAATATTATTTGGAATCATTGTTTCCGAAATCGCTTTGGAAGGGATTGCCTGCTGTCCATTAAATTTTCCTTCGTTCAGTTGTGCAATCATCCAGTTGGCCATATCTGCAGCGGTAGTTTTAATAGTACCGGCGGGCCCCAGCGCTTCGCATTGTCCTTCATATTTTTTGGGTAAAAGTTTTTCTGTGCTGTCTGGAAGGAAATACGCCAATGCATAATTGCCATTGTTTTTCATTTCAGTATTGGAAAAATAACTTGTGTACATCTGTAACGGCTGAAATATTTTTTCTCTTACCAATGTTTCCCATGTTTTGCCGGTAACTTCTTCCATGGCCGATCCCGAGGCTACAAACATCATGTTATTATATATATACCCTTCGCGGAAGCCAAGCTGTGGTTTCATGTAGCTGATTTTTTCTATCAATTCCTTTCGTGTAAAAGCTGCATTCACCCAGAAGCCATCATACCTGGGCAATCCTGTGCGATGACTGAGCATATCCCGGATGCTGACTTTTGCATTCAGTTCATCCGTACTAAAATTAAGAGAGGGCAAGTAATTTTTTACCGGTTTATCAAGGCTCAGTTTTCCATCAAGATGCAGAATAGAAGCCACAGTGGCGGTAAACAATTTGGTATTAGAGGCAATCGGGAAGACAGTATTAGCTTCAACGGGTAATTTTTTTTCAAGGTCACGATAACCATACCCTTTTATATAAATTACCTTGTCCTTATATACAACACTCATCGCCAGCCCGGGTACATTCCATTCTTTTATTGTGCTGTCAATGTATTTATCAATGGCAGGAAATTTTGAAGCAAATGGATTGGTTTGTGAAAAAATTACCAGGCTAATAAAATTGATTGCAACCAGCAGGAACAACCTTTTAACTGAGCAACTATTTTGTTTTGTGAGGCCAATCATATGTTTTAGTTTAATTTTTTATTTCAGCTGATAAGCAATTTTGATCTGATTGATTAATGAATCAGCCATTTTCAATATCTGTTTATTTGTCCCATTTCTATACTTATTCATTAGTCTGTAATAATCCAGATGATTATAATATTCAAATAATTCATCGTTTTTTCCATTCCTAATCAACAATATCCCAGGATTGGTTTTAATTAAGGAATCTAACTGTTCCTTTATTTTTACGAACCCATAACCTCTTGAGTTAAAGAGTTTGTCCTGTAAAAAATTCAATTGCTGATAAATCGCATTTGACTGAATTTCCTGATCTCTCAGTGCACTCTTTATCATTGCATCGTAATCGATTATTGAATTTGCTACTGCTTTTTTTCTGATCAGCCTGAAATTCCCTCCGTTCTTCAACTGTTCTATAGTCCGGTCGTGGTATTCGAAGTTGTCGTAACTACGAATAAATGCAACAGATCTGTAAAGTAACAATGCATTTCTTTCCTGTTCTGTTTTATCGAGTTCTGTTTGTATGGTATCAATTTTATTTATTAATTTATTCCAGAAAGGGATATCCTGATTAAGATCTGATGTATCTTTTTTAAGATCTTCTATTAAAGATTCAGCAAATTTTATTTCCCTTCCATTTTCAATTACATGCTCCAATTGGTACTCTGCTAAAAACCCACAGAATACAGCAAGGAATAACATGAGAAATTGAAAAATATATTCCTTCCATTTTTTTGTTTCGTGTACGTGACCGTGATGATGAACTTCCATGTTTTTTATGTTTGATTTAGAATGTATGATGTCTGATGTTTCGCTTTCGGGTACAGCAGTTTCT
>JAYWCV010000212.1:0-3202 GCA_043780275.1 Chitinophagaceae bacterium | reverse complement strand
AGAACCTGCCTGCGTAAAACGGAAGATATTATCTACGAAAAATAAGATATCACGTCCTTGTCCCTGACCATCCCCATCACGATAATATTCAGCAATCGTTAATCCGCTTAAAGCTACACGGGCACGGGCTCCGGGAGGTTCGTTCATTTGTCCGAAAACGAATGTCGCTTTCGAATCTTTCAACCCTTCCATATCTACTTTAGATAAATCCCATCCACCTTCTTCCATACTGTGTTTGAAAGCATCGCCATAGTTCATGATACCTGCTTCAATCATTTCACGCATCAGGTCATTTCCTTCACGGGTTCTTTCTCCTACACCGGCAAATACAGATACACCGGCATATGCTTTCGCAATATTATTGATCAACTCCTGGATCAAAACCGTTTTACCTACCCCTGCTCCACCAAACAATCCAATTTTACCACCCTTTGAATAGGGTTCAATCAAATCAATTACTTTAATACCGGTAAATAAAACTTCTGATGTAGTACTTAAATTTTCAAATGCTGGCGGTTTGCTATGGATTGGGCGACCATTAACTTTTGAAACAGCCGGTAACCCGTCAATAGGATCTCCGGTTACATTAAATAAACGACCTTTAATATCTTCTCCAACCGGCATGGTAATACCTAATTCGGTATCAACAACCTTGGCTCCACGAACCAATCCTTCGGTACCATCCATGGCAATACAACGAACACTATCCTGTCCTAAGTGTTGCTGAACTTCCAATACCAGCTTTTCCCCATTTTCTTTAATTAATTCTAATGCATTGTAAATATCGGGAAGCTTTCCGTCGAATTGAACGTCAACAACAGCACCGATTATCTGTTTTACCTTACCTGCGTTTGCCATATCTTACTAAATAATAGAGTTTAAATAAAATCAATTAGAGTCGAAACTGAACCGATGTCTTGAATAAAATCAATAAATCGATCCTATTTTGGGCGCAAAGGTAAGGGGGAACAGATAAATAGCCAATTTGAAAATGATACAATTTTAAAATTGACCGTTTTGTAGTTGAATTAAATATTTTTAGAATACAACTTTAATAGATCGTTTTTGTAATGGCAATAGCTTTCAAATATGTTTTAATTAAGCTATCTAATCTTTGTAAAAGCTTTTTAGTTTATTTGCATTGCATTTTTACAATTAAGCCAAAACGGGACAATGCAATTAATTGAAGTAAACAACAAGAAACTTACGGAAGAATTTATTGCGGTTAATATACTGATCAATAAAGGAAATCCTAATTATATTCGTCCGCTTGATAAAGACATCAATGATGTGTTTGACCCCAAGAAGAATAAAGCCTTCCGCTTCGGCGAAGCAATCCGCTGGATCTTAAAGGATGATGAAGGGAATTTAACAGGCCGTATAGCTGCTTTCAGCAACTCAAAATATAAAACCATTGGCGATGATGTAAAAGTTGGTGGAATTGGTTTTTTTGATTGCATCAACGAACAAAGAAGTGCCGATATGCTGATGGATGTGGCAAAACACTGGCTGTTGAATAAAGGAGTGGAAGCCATGGACGGACCCATAAACTTTGGAGAACGTGACCGCTGGTGGGGATTGGTTACAGAAGGTTTTCAGGAACCTTTGTATTGCATGAATTATAACCCGCCTTATTACCAGGAACTTTTCGAGAATTATGGATTCAAGGTTTTTTTCAACCAGATCTGTTTCGGACTTAATCCGAAAGATGGACTGACATCCAAAGTGATGGAAAGGTATTTACCTGTTGCTAAAAATCCCGACTTTAAAGCCATCCATATTAAAAAAAATCAACTGGAAAAATTTGCTGCCGATTTTACAATCATATACAATAAAGCATGGGCAGGGCATGGAGGAATTAAACAAATTGAATTGAAAGCCGTTCTTTCCATGTTCAATAATATGAAGCAGATCATGGATGAAAAAATTAATTGGTTTGTATACAATAAAAAGGAACCTATCGCCATGTTCATCAATATTCCGGACCTGAACCAATGGTTTAAATATTTGAATGGTAAATTTGATATATGGCATAAATTGAAATTTTTGATCTTACAAAAAACCAAACCTTGCAAAAAATTCAATGGGTTGGTTTTCGGTGTAATTCCGGAATATCACGGTAAAGGCATCGATTCTTTCCTGATAGTTGAAGCCGCTAATTTTATACAGGATAAAACTCCGTATACAGAATACGAAATGCAGTGGATCGGTGATTTCAACCCCAAAATGCTAAACATTGCCGAACATTTGGGTGGGGCTTTTCAAAGCCGAAAACTGGTAACATACCGATATCTGTTCGACCGGTCTAAAGAATTTAAAAGACATCCCATTTTAGAATAGTTTTTTACACGATAAGTCCCCGAATAAATTCTTCTTCGCACATTCATTAATCTTAAACAAATTCTTAAATCAGGAATACTTAAATTCGCCACATGGACAAATTCGTTGTATCGGCAAGGAAATACAGACCACAGACTTTTGATACGGTCATCGGCCAATCGCATATAACCACAACGCTGAAGAATGCCATTAATCATAATCAACTGGCTCATGCTTTTTTATTTTGTGGACCGAGGGGCGTTGGCAAAACCACCTGTGCAAGAATTTTAGCTAAAACAATTAATTGCGAAACCAAGTTAGAAAACGGGGAAGCTTGTAACACCTGTAATTCATGTAACTCGTTTAATAATGGAACATCGCTGAACATACATGAACTGGATGCGGCAAGTAATAATTCGGTTGATGATATCAGAACATTAGTAGATCAGATAAGGTTTGCACCACAAGCAGGAAAGTATAAAGTGTATATCATAGATGAGGTACACATGTTATCTGCATCGGCATTCAATGCTTTTTTAAAAACCTTGGAAGAGCCCCCTTCATTCGCCATTTTTATTCTGGCCACTACAGAAAAACATAAAATATTACCCACGATACTTTCACGGTGTCAGATATTTGATTTTAAACGAATCACCCTGATCGACACGGTTGAACATTTGCACTCCATTTGCGAGAAAGAGGAAATTAAAGCAGAAAAAGCAGCTCTGCAGGTGATTGCACAAAAAAGCGAAGGTTGTATGCGGGATGCATTAAGCATCATGGATAAAATTGCCAGTTTTACCAATAGCCAGATAAACTATGCCAATACACTTGAACATTTAAACATATTAGATGCAGATTATTATTTTAAATTATTAAACTG
>JAYWCV010000211.1:0-11112 GCA_043780275.1 Chitinophagaceae bacterium | reverse complement strand
ATTGAAACAAGTACATTAAAAAATAAATTCTTTTTTATCAAAGAAGGGAAAGACAATTATGTAGCTGCATCAACCACACAGAATGAACCTGTATTAATGGTGCAGGAAGGAAGGGGAGCACAGATGCGAAAAGGGAAAATGAAGATTACAAAGATTGTTGAAGTGATGGGTTGGAAAGCAGTTGGAAACAGGCTTCTTGATTTCAGTAAATCGGTAGAAATGGCGTGGGAGGAAAAGAAAGAAGAAAATCCGCAACAGGAATTATTTGATTAAGAAGATTAACGTTTACAACTTATACCATTTTGTATTTATTAATTAGTCCGACTTATTCCGGTATTATTTCAAAAACCTTTTCATTTCCCGGTCCATATCTTTTGCTTTGATGGATTTTCTGCTACATGGTTGCTCTCTCACCGAACAGAATCAAAAACTTGTAATAAAGTAGTTACTTGAAGTAGCAACTTTTCGTTCCAATGAAGTAATAATAAAGTAGAATTTGAAATACTGTTTGTTCGGTGAGACAGCGACTATGGGAAAAGAACAAATTTGAATTGTGTGTTGCCATTTCATTCTTAAATGACTATTTAATATAAAACACTAAATGCACAGTTTAAAACTTTTCTACTTTCGGGAAAATCTTTCTTACTTACTTTTTCCCAAGGTTTCCTCATAAACCTTTTCCATGTATATTCTGTATCATATTCAAAAGTATATCCTAGCTGAGAATCTCGGTATTCATTTCTTGTTGGATTAATCTTGTTATTGTGATAAACACCCACCCACTCAATACCAAGGTATAATCCATCTGCTGGGAATAAAATATTAAACTTATTTAAGTCAACAGAATATTTTAATGGGGGATTTGAATCTATAATTTCAACAATTTCAGATTTCGTAAGTTCTTCACCAGGGCTGTTATTTAAATTTTTATATAAATGTATTTTAACTACCAATGGCCATAACGATTTATTTTTTACCAAAAATGAAACACCTTTAATGGTTGTTGATTTTGTGATATTTGGATTAGAGATTAGGACAGCAAATTGAACTCCTGAACCTGAGCTTATAAAATTAGTTTTTTTTGAATTTACATATCCAATTTGTCTTGAATTTCCTAAATTGAAAATTTTATTGGATATAATAACTTCAGGCAACAATATATCTCTGTTTTCGAGAAAAAGGGTATCGCTAAAAGCTTCAAATTTAGTGGATGCAATTTTCAGGTCCTGGTGTCCAATATAACTAATGATCAATGTATCAATTATATTTGAGTTTGATAATTCAAAAAACCCGAATTTGTTTGTATAAGTTCCGTTATTAATTTTTTTAAAATAGACATTAGCAAATTCTAATGCCTCTCCAGTTGATTTTGAATATACAAAACCCCTTAATACTGGTCCTTGAGCGTATAAATTATTAACGATTATTAATATTATTATTAATGATTGTATATTTTTTTTCATATAAAAAGATGTTCCGACATTTCAAAAGTATTCATAGGGCATGCCCTATGAATACTTTTGAAAAAAAATGGTTTTTATTGAGGTGTTTGTGGACTTCCTAAACAACCATAATCCCAGTCAGCATGGGTTGGCCTAAAATCAACCTTAATCCAAAATACATAATAATCTTCATGGCAGGTTTTCCAACAAGATGTGCTCGTAGTACAATGTTCTTCACCCCATCCCCAAAATGGAACTCCTCCCTCAATCTTCTCCATCTGTGAAATTGATAATTTTTTCATTTGTAAAAGTTTAAATTAAAAAAATGATTTTTTACCCAGGTTCGTAGCATCTCCTGCATTCAATGTCCATTGAATACTTTAAATTCAAACTTCCAAACCAATCTGCCAAATTTTAACCCATTGATAAAGTCAATACCACTTTAGGGGTATTTTTTTTGTTATAAAATTGGCTTTCTTTGTAAGAACCGATTAACTGACATTATGCTTTCCAGTAATGAAATCAGAATACTGCGTTATTCCCGACAAATGAAACAAGAAGTAATATCGAAAAAGATGGGCATTACCAAACAACGTTATTCTAAGCTGGAGAACCAAAATAGCCTCCGGCAAGAAAGAATTAACGAAATATTGGAGGTATTGGGATTTACGCTGGAAACAGCCAGAAGGTATTTAGATAATATAGCCCCAATTAGTTAGCATATCTATTTTATTTATGAAGGGTTAAACATGAGTTTTCTACATGAAGATTCTTATGTCTTCCCGAAAGTAAAGTAAAGCTGTTTTTTTTAATCAGATTACGTTAGCTTATTTCAAAAACCGTTTTATTTCACGGTGTGTCACAGTGGGGTTTTCTCTTAGTACACTACAACACGAAAAACTTTTCTGTGCAACCCCGCAGATAATGCATTTTTCTGAATCGTGGTTTCGCTGCAAAGTCACCTAAAAATAAAACGGCTGAAGCGAAAACCCCGCTTAGACACAATCCCAATAAGTATTATTTGATTAAGAAAGTTATGAAACCAAATCTTTCCAGTAATTGCTGTATAGATTTTCTGTTTTTAATAGTTCTTCATGTGGGCCTTGTACTGTTACATTTCCTTTTTCCATAATATAAATGCGGTCACAAAATGATTTAAGTACATGCAGCCTGTGTGTAATAAAAATTATTGCTGTTTTTCTTTTAAGTTGATGTAATAATTGTAAAATAAATTGTTCTGATTCTCTGTCCATAGCAGCAGTTGCTTCATCCAAAATAAGTAATTGCGGTTGTTGATATAATGCTCTGGCCAAAGCGATAATTTGCTTTTGTCCACCGGATAGATTAATGCCTTCTTCCCCAACAATTGTCATATAAGATTGTGGTAGCCTGTCAATGAATTTTAAAAATCCAGTTTGGTTTAAAAATTGCAATACAGACTCTGACCTATTGCCAGCATCTTCAAAAGCTATATTTTCCAAAACTGTACCATTGAAAATATGTATTTGCTGAGGGACTACATTTACAATTTTTCTCCATGAAGTAAACGAAATAGCTGCCAATGTTTTTTCTTCATTTATTATAATATTTCCGGATTCCGGAAGATAATTCTTTAACAATAATTGTGTGAGTGTAGATTTTCCACAACCATTCTCTCCCATAATTGCAACGATTTCACCTTTGCTTACTTCAAAAGACAGGTTATTAATAATATTTGGACGACCTGGAAACCTAAAACTTATTTCTCTTCCCTTGAAATTCGTCAATTCATTAATATCGATCCCCCTTGAATCATTTTCCTGATTCATCCCAGTAAATTCAAACATCCTGTCAAATGCAATTTTAGCCTCGCTAATGGGGATAGAAATCATGGCAAGATTAGCAATACTTGGCAACAACGAACCACACATACTTAATATAGCTATTAATTCACCGGTTCTTAGATGATTATTCAAAACTTCGTAACTGTTGAATAATAATATACCAATTAAGAAAATAATTCCAAAGCTGTTTGCAAAAAAGGAAAGCTGCAATTGAATTTTACCAAGTGAAAAAATATTTTCCTGGTAATTCTTGTAAATAGATTTATTTGTTGCGGCAAACTGCTCTTGCTTATCGCTATTTTTTATAACATCAATACCTTGTAGGGTTGAAATATAGTTGGCTTCTGTCACCGCATAACTGCTCATGATAGAACGCTGCCCTGCTGCAATTTTCTTATTATGCAGGTAAATGAGAATATAAAATACAGGTATGGCAATTATACAAACAACGCCTGTATTTGAAGAATATGAAAAAACGACTGCCGTAGAAACCACTGCTACTAAAACATCTATAATTACACTGCCTGCCAATTGACTGATTACACGTTGTATCCTTGCAGTATCATTAAGCCTTGCTGTAAGCTCCCCGATTTTCCGTGTATCAAAAAAAGATTTAGGCAGCTTTAGTAAATGAGAATAAAACGAACCAGCTATTCGTATATTGAAATCTTTTGATTGCCGGAATAAAAAAAATTGCCTGAGTACAGAAAGACCTTCTTTGACAAAGAGCAACAAAAAAACAAGGATAATGCCCGCATTAAGTTTTAGGAAATCTTTATCAGGTAAAATATTATCAATAAGCTTTTGTGAAAATATTGCCATTGCCAATCCAAAAGCAGCTATTAGGATACCTATTAACGCTGCAATCAATAATATATTAAGATCTTGTTGCAACAGATCTTTTATCCATTTCCTTTTTGACCTACTTATATCCATAGTTTTCTGAAAGGAATTATTGGGTTGTAAGATTAAGCATGTTTTAGATTGCAAGATTTGTTCCAGTTCGTTGCGGGTGTAATAGATAATTCCTTTTGCAGGATCGCCTAAAATAAATTTTAGATTCCCATTTTTATAAGATGCACCGTAATAAACTATGTAATGCTGAGTTTTGCCTTCTGTGATTATGTGCAAAATACAAGGAGAGTCATGTGTTATCAAAGCATCTATATCTGCTTCGCATCCTTCTGCATCAAATCCAACTTGCCTGGCTGACTCATACAAACCCAAAAGTGTGGTACCGGTGGAAGTTGTACCGCTAAGTCTTCTAAGATTTTCTAAAGAATTTGTTCCCTTATAAAACTTTATAATAGATAAAAGACAGGCAATACCACAATCAGATTGGTCCTGCTGCATAACAATCGGATGATTTCTTTTTTTTAAAAAAGATTGAGATGGTTTCATTTAAGCCCCCGTATTATTTGATTAATTTCATCCGAACCGAGCCCATTTTCAACAATTTTTTTATTGTTAACTACAAAAATTGATGGCACAGTTTTTACTTTAAACAATTGATTTAATTTTCTGGCACTATCCGAGTAGATAATCTTGTTTTGCAATGCCTTTATTTGAAAGTTTTGGATATATGAATTAATTATATCACTTGATTCACTAAAAACAAGCAGTAGCTGATACTCGTTAGCAATATCCTTTGAGTTTGAAATTAATGAATTCAAAGCCACAGTACAGTACTCACAATGAGTAGAAAGAAAAACGAGGATCAACTTTTTTTCATCTCTCTTGAATTGCCCATTTAGAATATTATCAGAAGTAATCAGGCTATCTTCAAAAACAATTTCTTTATCCTCTTTTATAAACTTTGATCTCTTAATGTTTCCTGCAAAAAAAATGAGGAACATAAACGCAGCAAAAATGCACACATAAACAATATATAAACCCTTTTTCATTGACCGTTACGAGTTTATTAAAGTAAGAAAAGAAATAACGAGTAGCCATATAAATAAAAGTGGTACATAACTGGAAAAAACAACTTTAAGGCCAGTTTTATACTCCGTTTTCACTATCCTTGAAATCACAAGGGCCATAATAAGCCAATACAAAATTTCGAAAAAACTTATTGTCTGAAGAAAATATCCAAGAAAAAACGGGAATTTAACAGAAAACGATTCCAAGAAATAGCTGACCGATAGAAATTTGAAATTCTCCTGATTAATTTTTTGCAAGCTACCAAGGCTAAATTTAAAATAAAGAAACTCAAAAATAAATTGAACAAGAAATATTGAATGAGAAACTGTTACAATAGCTACACATAGTAAAAATCTATTCCTAAGCCTGAATATCGTTAAAACAAAAAATAAAATTGTGCTTGTAACAAAAATTTCAATTGCAAGCCTTGTAATAAGCCCTAATGAACTATTCCAAAAAAACGGGTTATTAAAAATATCACCAGATCTTCTTGCCTTTTTAATAATCAACCATACTTCAGAAAAATTACTTGTATATAAGGAGAGGCTATTATTTAAAATTTTATACAGAAACCAAAATATAATAATGTATAAAGCAAAAAGAAAAAAAGGATTTTTTTGAAATATTTTTACCATAAAAAATAATGTGTTAAGAAAATAGAATTACTGAATAATAATAGAAGCCATTATATTGGGAACCTGTTCTTTAATTTTATGGTGTGCGGCAAAGGGAGATGTTGCATCTATTATGTGCCATTTATGCTCCGGATCCAATAATGTTCTTGAGTAAGATATGGGTTCTGTATTTGCCCAAGTAAATTCAATTTTTGAACCGTTTTTTGAAAATTCATTATTTGCTTTTCCTACACATTCAAACCCAATAAAAACAATTTCATCCTCAACATAAAAATCAAGGTCACTAATATCTATTTCAACCATGCCTCTTTTACGGTTATAATCGTTTATCAGTATATCTTTTGGTAAAATTTCCTCGCCAGGAAATCCGAATTTATCGGGTTTATATATATGCAGTCTTATCCTGTTGTTGTTGTCTGATACTTTTTTTGCCTTCAGAATTATTGTTTTGATTTTATAATAATCTTTTGTTTTTGGTAAAGAAAATTTAATTGCATATTCAACCAATATCCCTGAATTATACACTGAAAATCCGGGTTTTTTATCAACTAGTCCAATTCTAATTTCAGGCAAAGCCAGAGTAGAAACCGAAACTTCTTTTAATACAATCTGCCTGGGTACAAGAAAAAAAGTGTCAACCCTGGCTGTTACTACCATTGTCTTTTCTTCATACCCAACACAGGAAATTATTATTGTGTCCCCCTTATTAACTTCAGAGTTCATCTCTCCCCTTTCATTTGCGTAAAAGGCAATTCTTTTCGTTATATTTTTAACAGTAGCGAATGGAATTGGCTCCCTGGTATTTATATCACACACATAACCATAACTATTAGCAGCATACTGAGCATTTGCTGTTGTTAAAAAAATATAAACCCAAAAAAAGAATAATATCTTCATAGTTCTAAGATAGCTTTTCTAAAATCAGAGCTCCCCGAAATATAAAGAGCCCTGATTGGTTTTTTAATTGAAATTATAAGGTCCGCAGGCTCCTACAGCTTCACAATCACCACCCACATTTATCCAAAACATGTAATTATCCCAGCATTGCCAGTAATAAAGTGCCCCGTTTGGGCCTTCAACTGCTGTGCATGATGTGAAATCCCTTCCCCAAAAAATCCCCCCTTCAACTTTCTCCATTTGTGAAATTGATAATTTTTTCATTGTTAAAAAGTTAATATTTGTAATCGTTTACTCTTTTTTACCCAGGTTCGTAGCATCTCCTGCATTCAATGGCCATTGAATACTGTAAATTCAAACTTCCGCATCAAGCTGCCAAACTTTATCCCATTGATAAAGTCAATACCACTAAAGGGGTATTGTCTTTGTTATTAAATTCGCTTTCTTTGTAAAAACAATTTAACTGCCACTATGTTTTCCTGTAATGAAATCAGACTACTGCGTTATTCCCGGCAAATGAAACAAGAAGTAATATCGAAAAAGATGGGTATTTCCAAACAGCGATATTCAGTACTAGAAAACCACAAAAAACTCAGTCAATTAAGAATTAGCGAAATATTGAAGGTATTGGGATATACGCTTAAAACTGCTAGAAATTATTTAGATAATATACGCCCCCCCTTAGTTAACACATCAATTTTATTTATCAAGGGTTTCACATGAGTTTTCTTCATGAATATTATTCTGACTGCTCGAAAGTATAGCTAAGCTGTGTTTTTCCATTAATAAGATTAACGTTTACAGCTTATACCAATGTGATTTATAAAATATGCCAATATTTTATAAATCTTACAGTGGTAAATGCCGATGGTATCAAACAAATAGTTGAATGAGGCGATAGCCGATATTGGACTATATTGTTTGTCCAATCGGTATTATTTCAAAAATCGTTTCATTTCCCGGTCCATGTCTTTTGCTTTTATGGATTCTCTTTTGTCAAAATTCTTTTTCCCTTTGGCCAAACCTAATTCAAGTTTGGCTATATTTTTTTCGGTGAAAAAAATGCGTAGCGGAACCAGGGTATACCCTTTTTCTTTCAGCTTCGACTCAATTTTACGAATCTCTTTCTTATTTAGAAGAAGTTTACGGTCACGGGTAGGAATGTGGTTGTTGATATTGCCATGCGAGTATTCGGCAATGTGCAGTGATTTGATAAATATTTCTCCTTTGGAAATGATACAAAAGCTGTCATTGAAACTGCATTTCCCGGTGCGCAATGATTTTACTTCGGTACCGGTCAATACCATACCGGCGATGTATTTGTCATCGATAAAATAGTCGAAATAAGCTGATCTGTTTTTAATTTCCATGGTCTTATCTCATGCTACAATTTTAATTGTCCATGAGAATCGTATTAGAGAAAAAAGTACAATTTAGTTTTTGAAAAGGGATATAACCGTAGAAAGTTTTTCTTTTAAATCCTTCCGGGCAACAATGAAATCGAGAAATCCATGTTCCAGTAAAAACTCACTTCGCTGAAAACCTTCCGGTAAATCTTTTTTAATAGTTTCTTTTATTACCCTTGGTCCGGCAAAGCCAATCAATGCACCCGGTTCAGCAATGTTCAAATCTCCCAACATGCCAAAGCTGGCAGAAATGCCGCCAAATGTAGGATCGGTTAATAAGGATATAAAAGGAAGTTTAGCATCGGATAATTGAGAAAGCTTACCACTTGTTTTAGCCAGTTGCATCAACGAAAAAGCACTCTCCATCATTCGGGCACCACCGCTTTTACTGATGACCATATACGGCAATTTGTGTTCGATACAGTAATCTACGGCACGGGAAAATTTTTCTCCCATGACACTTCCCAATGATCCGCCGATAAATTCGAAATCCATGCAAGCAAGTACCAGTGCATGTCCGTTTACTTTACCTACGGCAACCCGCATAGAATCTTTCAAATCTGTTTTCGACCAGATTTCTTCCAGTCTTTTTTTGTACGATTTAAGATCTGTAAAATTTAAATGATCTTTTGAAATGATATTTTCAAAAAGTTCATTATAATTATTTTCGTCAAAAATTATTTCAAAATATTCATTACTTCCTATGCGGTGATGATTCTCACATTTCGGACAAACAAAAAGATGTTCTTTCAAGTCTGTAGCCGTACTGATATGGTTGCATTCCGGACATTTGGCCCACAGTCCTTCCGGGGTTTCTTTCTTCTCATTGGATGAAGTCAGAATCCCTTTTTTAATTCTTCTGAACCAACTGCTTTTTAATTCATCTAATTTTCCTTCATCCCCGGCCAGGTTAGCTTCAATATCTTCAAAATGTTTTGACATAGTAACATTCATTTTTTGTAAACCACAAATATAGGGATTGTAGTTTGTTTCATTTTTAAAGCCATTTTGTTTTTAATTTATATTAAAACAAAAAAAGACTTTGTTGCCAAAGTCTTTATAAATTGATATTACAAAAAAAAATTAATTATTAGGTGCTCCGGAATCAACCCAGCATAAGATCGAATTTTTTTGACTGGTTGATAATACACCGGATTTAGGCATGGTTCCGGCTGCAACAGCTGACCTTATTGCAGTTCGGGCTGCAAATATTTGTGCATAAGTGGTTAATGCACCGGGACCATTGGCACTACCTGCAGCGTGACAACTGACTATAGCACAGGTAGATTGAACAATAGGATTTACATGCGCATTAAAAGCTTTATTAGTGACAGTACTGCAATCCAGTGTTGTACCTCCACCCGGATTAGGAGTTCCGCTATCTTTTTTACTACAGCCTATAATAATAATTACAAAAGAAAATAATGTAAACAAGTATTTTTTCATTTTTGTTGGTTTCGTAAATACAATGTAGGAACTTTTAATTTCTCAAAAAAATTTAGATGCTAATAAAAAAAACCAAACGCTTTAGCGGATGGTTTTTAAATTTTACAAAATAATTTTTTTATGCGATGCTTATTCCTTTATCTAAATAAACATCCTGAATAGTATTTAATAATTCAATTCCTTCGTTCATGGGTTTTTGAAATGCTTTACGTCCGCTGATCAATCCCATTCCACCTGCACGTTTGTTAATTACAGCTGTTGTAACTGCTTCCGATAAATCAGTAGCACCTTTACTTTCACCACCACTGTTTATCAAACCAATTCGACCCATATAATTATTAACAACCTGGTAGCGACATAAGTCTATTGGGTGATCGGTTGTCAATTTATCGTAAACCAGTTTGTTAGTTTTACCATGCTTGGTAGCAAGATAACCTCCATTATTAGTTGGTAGTTTTTGTTTGATGATATCGGCTTGTAATGTTACTCCCAGGTGGTTGGCCTGTCCGGTAAGATCGGCACTGTTTGAATAATCTACCCCATCTACTTTGAAACCATTATTCCTGGTATAGCACCACAGAACAGTTGACATTCCCAGCTCATGTGCCATCTCAAATGCTTTTGCAACTTCCTGTAGTTGCCTGGTACTTTCATCTGAGCCCCAGTAGATGGTTGCTCCTACAGAAACCGCACCCATATTCCAGGCATCTTTTATACTGCCAAACATTACCTGATCGTATTTGTTAGGCAAACTTAAAAACTCATTGTGATTAATTTTAACCATAAAGGGTATTTTATGGGCCCATTTTCTGGCAACAATTCCTAAAACTCCAAAAGTAGAAGCAACGGCATTACATCCGCTTTCATAGGCCAATTCAACAATTTTTTCCGGATCAAAATAAATGGGGTTAGGGGAGAAACTGGCTCCTGCACTATGTTCAACTCCCTGGTCAACCGGAAGAATGGAAACATAACCGGTATTTGCCAACCGACCGTTGCTAAGCATAGTTTGTAAACTTCTTAAAACTTTATTATTTCTATTTGAAGGAATCCATGATTGTTCAACATGATTCGGGCCGGGTAAGTGCAAAGTAGATTTATCGAATGTTTTACACTGATGATTTAATAAAAATTCGGCCTGATCGCCTAATAAGTCTACAATTTTTTTTGACATAGCATATGTATTTGCGATGGCAAATATAAGTTAATTGAATATGCTTGCAAATGAAAAATAAGTAAGAAGAATTGTAGAGGTAAACATTACTTTCCAGAATAGTAAAGTATGAATAAACAAAAAAAAAAATGATTTCAATGAAAGGCACCGCGTCCCCCTGCTAAATTTTTTATTTAGCAGGGGGTATGAAATTTAATTGTTCAAAGGATTTTTGGACGTCGGTGTAGGACAAAAAATTAAATAATTTCGTTTTAAAGTTTTGTCTTGTTTTGGATGGATTTGGATGTTCTTGGTTTTTCTAAAGGATCTGTTGGATTGGTTTGGTTTTTCTTTGGATTCTTTGGACTTTTCTGGTTTTCTTAGGAT
>JAYWCV010000210.1:0-2784 GCA_043780275.1 Chitinophagaceae bacterium | reverse complement strand
ATTTCTTTTATCGAGACCCCAATTTAATTTATTATGCAGGGTTTGAAGAAAATTATTTTCGTTCAAACGTACCAGGTTAAACATAAAAGATTCTTTTTTAACGGCCAATTGAATTTTTTTGTCAACGATTTCTCTTCGTGAATCCAAGGCACAAATAATCTGATCTGATCGGCCAACAATTTCAAAAGAGATAATATTATCGTCGGGAACTACAATTGGACGAACGTTTAAATTATGTGGGGCAACCGGTGTTATTACAAAATTTTTTGAATCGGGAAAAACAATAGGCCCATTACAACTTAAAGAATAACCTGTCGAACCGGTTGGCGTTGCTACAATTAAACCATCGGCCCAGTATGAAGTGAGATACTCGCCATTCAGATACGTATTAATCTTTATCATGGATGCCGTATCTCTTTTATGAATTGAAAATTCGTTTAACCCATACGGAACATGACCAAATAATGGCAAATCGGAATCGACGTGAATCATGGTTCTTTTATCAATGACGTAAGTTCGTTTTGCTAATGCAGAAACCGCCGTGGTCACTTCATCTCTGCTGATGCTGGCCAAAAATCCAAGCCGGCCGAAGTTAATTCCCAAAATGGGGATATTTTTTTCACGAATAAATGTGACATTATCCAAAAGAGTTCCATCACCACCTAATGAAATAACAAAATCAATATCTTCTTTCAGGTCTTCTGAAAAAGAATATGTATTCATGTTAGCAAATAATCTTAGTTGATCTTTGATTTGTTCGTAAAAAGGTTGGAAAATAACCGACTCGATATTATTTCTGGCTAGTTCATCAAAAAAAATCTGTAGGTCTTCCTGCTGGCCTTCTTCCAGAACCCGACTGTATATAGCTACCTTCATTTTTAGAAATAAGTCTTGTTGTGTAAATATAATCCGTTTTGACCTAACGGATTAAAACTCCATTCAAACTTAATGATAAAGTCGTAGATGGTAACAATATCCAATCCAACGCCCCCGGAGTAAAGCATTTTATTGTTCAGGTTATTAAATCCCGGATTAGGATTATGAACATAGCCGGCATTCGTAAAAATTTTACCATAAACCCGGAAAGGAATAAATGACAAGCCATCAATTTTATTAGGTGGAATAGGAACTTTAAATTTTATTAACTCATGAGTCAAGGTTGCTTTCATATAACCTCCTGCGACCCCATCAATTACATAATATTCATAACCCTGCATTTGCATTCCGCTATATCCCAATAAGGCTTGGTTATAAAATGGTTGGTTAAAAGGGAGTTTCAAAACCCCCGTGGCGTTTATTCCAAAATAATATCGAGGCGCAATTGACCAACTTTTCATACCTCTTGCTGTTAATTGCCACATGTTCAAATTACTGTTCCACCCCCTTTTGCTGATATTTATATTAGCTGCAACTCCCTTTAATGGGTATGGTATGTAGTCTACATTAAAATATTGGAGATCATAATATATCTCGGGAAAATGGATCTTATTTTTCTTTTCATTAAAAAATGAAGCGTTCAATGTAAAAACAGTATCACTAAAGTTTTCTTGAATATATGAAAATCCAAGGCGATGGCGTGTGTAGATTGCCGGCCGATATGTTAGCTCCACTTTAGCTTTAAGATAGTCTCTTAGAAAATTTTTCCCATCTTTAACAAATACCTGTTTATTTTGAATGGTTTTATAATTTACTTCTCTGTTCTTTCCAAACTCCAGGCCGGCTTTTGTACCCCATTTCATTTTTTTATCAATAAACATCCGGTCGTAACTAATCATTACCTGCTTTGCATACCCGTTGGTTAACCACAGGTTTAACTGATCATTGCGACCTGTCAGATTATTATGAAAAAATTTGGCTCCATAATTTACACGGTCTAGGCTTCTCTTACTTTCTACCCACCATTGGTTGAGATTTCGATCAATAATTTTAAAATACGGAACCGGAAAAACATACCATCGTTCTTTTACAACTATAGATACATCTACCTGGTAACCTTCCAGGCTTTTTAACGAAATAATGGCCTCATGAAATAAAGCGGTATTGATAAGTTGCCTGCTTGCATTTTCGAATTTATTTACCAGGGCTGGAAGTGCAAAATGCTGGCCCGCTTCAAAACCCAGCTCACGAAGAATGATACTGGATCGTGTTTTTTTATTGCCGGATATATAAATTGAACGAACAATAAACGGAGCATAAGAAGTATCCGTTGTTAACAGGGCAGAACTATCTACATTAATTATACTACTGTTTCCGGCCTGGTCATATATCTGTGCAGATAACGACAAGGATGAAATCATTACAATTCCAAAAGACCATAAAATATATCTCAGAGAAATCATTTCGGCTACTATTGAGGAACAATTTTTCTTGATGAACTTTAAGAAGAAATTTTCGATAAATTTGAAGGGATCAAATCTTCAAATAGTTCATCAGATTGTCGTAGTTACTGCGTATTTCATTTTCATAAAACTCTTCTCCAAAGTAATACTTTATATGGTACTCGTAACGTTGAAATGTGGAAACAATATCAGAAATTTCTAACTTATTTATTTTAATGGTTACCAGCATAATGCCCGTTTCATGATCGGTAAATGTATTTAGCTGGGTTATTTGTGCATCATTTGTTTCAACCAATCTGCTGATCTCTGTAAATGAATAATTTTTACCTTCTGTTTCTAACACTATCAATCCACCCGGTTCATTTACATTGAAAAATTCTGCCAAATGATTCAATAACTCATTGTTCGAAATCACACCTACAAATTCAGCATTTTCTTTTACAAC
>JAYWCV010000209.1:0-18247 GCA_043780275.1 Chitinophagaceae bacterium | reverse complement strand
GTTGTTTCGGGTGATGTACATGTTGATGAAATTAAAAAACTGGCAGAGAAATACTTGGAACCTATTCCGGCTCAACCTGCTCCCCGGGCAATTCATATTGTTGAACCAGCTCAAACAGGTGAACGAAGAGTGATGGTAAAAAAAGAAGTAACCACTCCCTACCTGATGCTTGCATATCATACACCCAATAATAAACATGAAGATCATTATGCATTGGAAATATTGAGTTCCATTTTATCAAGCGGAAAATCATCCCGCTTATATTCTTCACTGGTTGATAAGCAACAATTAGCTACTACTGTTTCTACCAGTTATAGTGAAAGTTTTGATCCGAATCTTTTTCAATTTTATGCCGTTTGCAATAAAGGAGTGCATGAAGCCGACCTGGAAAAAGCTATTTATAAAGAAATAGAATTAATTGCGAAAGATGGAATTACAGAGAATGAATTACAGAAAATAAAAAACCAGAAACTGATGGAGTTTTACAATAATGTTGAAACTATCAATGGCAAAGCAAATAACATTGGCACTTACGAAGTTTTCTTTGGCGATTATAAAAAATTGTTTGATGCACCGGCTGCTTACAACAAAGTAACCACAGATGATATCAAACGGGTGGCAGACAAATTTTTCAAAAAAACCAACAGGACTGTTGGAGTTTTAAAAACTAATACGGAGGACTAAACTATGAATAAGATATTTTATAAAATTATCATCGCTTTTTTTGCAATTGCTATTTGCAACAATTTATATGCCCAGCCTGACTCATTTAAATTACCTGCATATGAAAAATTTATATTAAAAAACGGGCTGACTGTTTACCTGATGGAGCAGCATGAAGTACCATTGATCAATGTATCTGTGATAGTGCCTGCAGGTGCCATTTATGATGCCGATAAAAACGGACTGGCTTCATTAACTGCAAACGGTTTGATGTATGGAACCAAAAGTTTCAGCAAACAAAAAATTGAGGAAGAACTGGATTTTATCGGTGCCAGTATTAATACCGGAGCTTCGAAGGAATCATCTTCGCTGTCAGCTAAATTCGCCAGCAAGGATGCCGGGAAAGTATTACCTATCATCAAAGAACTGTTGCTTTCCCCGGTTTTCAATAGTGTAGATTTTGAAAAAGAAAAGAAAAGGATTTTGGTGAACCTTGAACAGGCAAAAGAAAGTCCACGGAACGTGATAGGTAATTATTTCGACAAGTTGTATTATGGCGATCATGTGTATGGCAATCCAGTTTCAGGGAAAATTTCCACCGTGTCCGGATTAACTGTTGAAGATTTAAAGAGCTTTTATACTGCCAACTATCACCCCAACAATTCAGCCATTGCAATTGTTGGCGATTTTAACAGTAAGGATATGAAATCCAGCATTACACAACTATTTGCTGCTTGGGAAAAAGGGAAACAGCAAACAACTAATCTTGCAGGCAAGGCAGTGAATAAACCAACTACAGCAAAAGTGTTATTGGTAAATAAAGAAGATGCTCGTGAAACTACATTTTACATCGGAGCTCCGGGAGTTGAAAGAAAGAATCCGGACTTTGTTGCCATTGAAGTGGTCAATACCATTCTGGGTGGACGTTTCACTTCCTGGCTGAATGATGAGCTGAGAGTGAATACTGGGTTGACTTACGGAGCAAGAAGCAGTTTTTCTTCTCTTAAAAATGCAGGAACTTTTTACGTATCAACCTTTACCGCCAATAAAAACACCGAAGCAGCTATTGATAAAGCGTTGGAGGTTTTACAAAAGCCACACCTGCTGGGCATAGATGAAAAAACATTAACATCAGCCAAGAATTATGTAAAAGGCCAGTTCCCTCCCCGTTATGAAACATCCGGACAATTAGCCGGCTTTCTTACGCAAATGTTCTGGTATGAATTTGATGAATCATTCATCAATAATTTTCAAAAAAATGTTGACAACCTGACAACCGAAAAAGCAAAAGAAATTATTGCTAAATATTTTCCGAAGGATAAATTGCAATTTGTTTTGGTTGGTAAAAGCTCGGAGATAAAAAAGATTGCTGAAAAATATGGACCTGTAACCGAAGTGCAGATCAAAGAAGATATTAAAAAAGCATTTTAGAGTTATTAAAAAAGGATCGCACATACTGCGATCCTTTTTTATAATTTCCAATTTAATTATTGTATACCCGGCTGCTTCAATTTCCAACCTGTTTTTGCTTTTTCATCATCCACCATTTTTTTCACATCTGCAAGCAATTGTTTGGCATCATACACAATGCCATCTTTGATTGTGTATCTCACACCCCCTACTCTTTTTACTTTATTATCCGTATCCAACCGGATGGCACCTGTACCGTAAAGTACCTGCAAATTCTCCAATGGATTTTCATCAACAATAATCATATCGGCCAACTTTCCAATTTCAATGGTACCCAAATCTTTGTCAACACCCAAAGCTTGGGCAGCATGTAAGGTTGCAGATCGTATTACTTCCAGCGGATGAAATCCGGCTTCTCGCAATAGTTCCAACTCACGGATAAAACCAAAACCATATAACTGATAAATAAATCCATTATCGCTTCCGGCCGTTACTCTTCCACCCCGGTTTTTATATTCATTGATAAAGGTCATCCATAGCCGATAATTTTCTTTCCACTGTACTTCCTGCTCTGTTCCCCAATTAAACCAATAGGACCCATGTGAGTCACGGCTTGGCTCATAAAATTTCCACAAAGATGGCAAGGTATAATCTTCGTGCCACTCGGCTCTCCGGGCTCTTTGCAGGTCACGGTTGGCTTCATAAATATTAAATGTTGGATCAAGGGTAAAATCCAGGCTCAGCAATTCATTCATTACTTTATTCCAATGATCACTGAATGGAGGAGCTGCTTGTTTCCACAGTTTACCCGCTTCTTCAAATCGATTTTGTTCATTGGAGTAGTTATAATTCAACGGATAGTCTTGTACCGTTTTATTGGTAAATAATGCTTCCGGCAGTCCATACCAATGCTCCATGGACGTGAGTCCTGCCCGGGCAGAATTTAATACATTCCACCGGGCTACATCCATCTGTGCATGGTGCATGCAGGATCTTAAACCTAATTTTTTATTCTCCCGCAATGCAGCTTCCATGATATCGGGTGCAGCACCGAAAAACTTAATACCGTCGGCTGCTTTTTTTGCATTTTCCCGAACCCATTCAATGGCCTGTTCGGGAGTGCTGATGGGTTGCCTGGAACCAGCACCAAATGCAGTGTATGCATAAATACGTGGGGCGGTGATTTTGTTTTCCGCACTGAGTCTTTTTTCATCCAATGTCCAGTCGAGGCCATTTCCGGCTGATGGATCACGGATGGTTGTTATACCATGTGCCATCCATAGTTTGAATACATATTCAGCAGGTGTTCCTTGTCCTTTGCCACCAATATGTCCATGCATATCTATCAATCCAGGAAGCAAAAATTTTCCTTCGCATTGTAACTCTTTACCTCCTTCCTTCAATTTAGGTCTGCGGCTTTCATTTATCGGAAGACCTGCATTACCCACATTAGCAATCTGAACGATCCGGTTTTTTTCAATCACAATATCAACGGGTCCGATAGGTGGAGCACCATTTCCATTGATCAATGTTATTCCCCGAATGATTAACTGCGCATATTGTCCATCGCCTTCTTTTTTCTCCGGGGCTTTGGAAATCTGCCCGAAACTAAATTGATAAAACAGAAAAGCAAAACTGAAAAGGATAAATTTTCTCATATTATTTTAGTTAGTAAGATGGAAATTACAAATAAATCCATCAGTTTTATGTCATGAAGATTAATCTTTGGTCGGTTGGAAAAAATAATGAGCCCTATGTAAAAGCAGGTATTGATGAATTCACACAACGTATTTCAAAATATTATCCGGTAGAATGGAAGATTATTCCTGTTCCAAAAAATGCCGGTTCGCTTTCTGAAACAGATTTAAAAAAGAAAGAAGCCGAATTAATTTTAAACCATTTGCAGAAAGAAGATTATTTGATTTTACTCGATGAAAAAGGAAAACAATTTTCCTCCGAATCATTGGCTGCTTTTTTACAAAAAAGGGCAAATGAAAGTAATAAAAATCTTGTATTTCTTATTGGCGGAGCTTTTGGTGTGGATGAAACAGTTCTGCAAAGAGCCAACCATTCATGGAGTTTATCCCAATTGGTTTTCCCGCATCAGTTAGTTCGTCTTATTTTAACCGAACAAATCTATCGGGCCTGTACCATCAACAGAAATGAAAAATATCATCACAAATAAATGATTGATCTTTACCACAATTGAATATTATGAATTTATCCATTACACTGATCATTATCATACTTACCTGTATTGTTTCCATCAATGGATTCGGTAACCGGAAAATTATCCAAGAACTGATTTTCTATCCTCCAGCAATAACCGAGAACAATCAATGGTATCGTTTCTTTACTTGCGGATTTATTCATGCCGATTATGCACATCTTGCATTTAATATGTATGCATTATACCTCTTTGGCAGCAGTGTAGAAAATGCATTTATTACCATTTTTGAACCCTATGGCAAGATCCTTTATATTGCATTATATGTTTCGGCATTATTGGTTTCCCTGTTACCTACATTCAATAAACATAAGGAAGATTCCAATTACCGGAGTTTAGGTGCTTCCGGTGCCGTATCGGCAGTGGTGTTTGCTTACATCCTTTTATTTCCTCTGCAAAAACTGGGTATCATCTTCCTGCCTTTCTTTATTCCGGGTTTCATTTTTGGTTTGTTATACCTGGTCATTTCTTCTTTCATGGGTAAAAAAGGAGCTGACAATATCAATCACTCGGCACATATCTGGGGTGGAATTTATGGCTTCGTTTTCCTGGTTGTACTCTCCGATATCATTTCAGATTTTCCGGTATTACCGAAATTTATCAGCGAAGTAAGTGGTTATCTAAACAGTTTTTATTGATATAAAAAAAACTTCTTTGGTTGAAATACCGATCTTAAACCGATCATCAATCCGCAGACCAACAACCCAAACAATTTTTTTATCCATTTCTAAAAGCCAGATATTTTCCTTATCGGTTTTGGATAATTTTTGGTCTATTAAAAAGCGGGAAACTTTCTTCTTTTTGGTCATACCCAATGGATAAAAATAATCAGCTTGTTTCCACTTACGAAGGATCAATGGAAATTTAATTTTATCTGCATCAAGCGTTGCATGTAATTGATCAGTTGAAATCTTATACCCTTCTGAATTGACAGTTTTCAAAACCAGGTGTCCCAGGGCAAACTCAATATATTTATCTTCCTTTTCAATGATGATGGTAGAAGTCTCTGAAGAATGATTCTTCGCAATGATGAGCCAGTTACGGTTTTTAATAACCTGGTGTGATTTCGATTTTACATATTTACCAGTTTCAGATTCCAACAACCCAATCACTTCATTCGTTTGACTGACTGTAAAACCAAAGTCTTTTATAATCTCGTAAATCACCGTTTGCAAGGGCTCTGTTTTCTTTAATTTCAAAACAGGTATATGAATTTCATTAGCTTTTATTTCCAACAGTTTCTTTTTATGCTGATCGATAGATTGTTTATACAACTGCTCTATTTCACGAAAACGAAAAATATTATCAGCCAGGTTGGATGCGGCTTCGGGAAAGACCTTTTCTACCAACGGAATAATCTGATGTCTGAAATAATTTCGACTGTATTTATCAGAATTATTGCTACTATCTTCAATCCAATGTAGATTATTCTCTTTCGCATAAACTGATAACTCTTCTTTTTTAGCAAAAAGCAAAGGACGGACAAGTTGGTTATTTTTTGGTAATATGCCTCTCAAACCTGCAACCCCGGTGCCTTTGAAGAAATTCATCAACAGTGTTTCAATATTATCATCGAGATGATGAGCAGTTAAAATATATTTTGCAACTGGTAATTTATTTTCAGTACTGATCAGTTCATTAAACCAATTATAACGCAATTCCCTTGCCGCTACCTGGATGGAAACCTTCTTTTCAGCAGCATATTTTTCGGTATCAAAATCTTTTACAAAAAAGTCAACAGCCAGTTTTTCCGCCAACTCTTTTACAAATAATTTATCCCTTTCACTTTCCGAACCTCTCAATTTAAAATTGCAGTGAGCTATGGAAAAATCGAATCCAGAATGCATACAAAGATGGCAAAGCACAACCGAATCGACGCCGCCGCTTACGGCAAGCAGCAATTTATCTTTTGCCTGAAAAAGATTTTCTTTTTGAATGTAATCCCTGAATTGTAAAACTAAATTCATGTTTAATTAAATATAATAAGGTTAAGTTAACCGTGAATGGTGAATGCTGAATGGTGAATAATTGACCATTCAGCATTCATGAATCTATCCTTCACTTTACAATTAACACAACACTAATGATCATTATTGGCATTAAAAAATCAACTCTTCATAGGCACTTCGCAATTCACCAAAAGCATGCAGATCATTGATTTTTTTAGCCTCTTCCATTCCTTTTTCATAAGTTTCTATGGCTTTTTCAGTCTCACCATGTCGCTCTAAAAGTTTTGCCAGATGATAATATGAACCAACATATTCCGGATTTTTTGCTAATATATTTTCAAAATATTTTCTCCCTTTTTCATCATCGCCGATTTTGATATACTCCAAAGCCAGTGCATGTTTTATGAAATTATCATCAGGTGCTGTTTTTAAAAATTCTTTCAATTTTTCTATTCTTTCCACGACTTATAAAAAATTTAAATTCTTTGTTAATTAAAATATACTCTTATCACTTATCTTTGCGTTAGTTGCATAAACAACTTTTATTTTTCACGGCAAAACTACTTTCGATGAAAATCCTGGTTTGTATCAGTAAAACGCCGGACACCACGGCAAAAATAGCTTTCACCGACAACAACACGAAATTCGTAACAGATGGCGTACAATGGATCATCAATCCGTACGATGAATGGTATGCATTGGTTAGAGCAATTGAATTAAAAGAAGCGGATGCCTCTGTAACCATTCATTTAATCAATGTTGGTTCTTCAGATGCCGATCCTATTATACGTAAATCATTGGCTTTAGGTGGCGATGAAGCGATCCGTGTAAATGCAGACAGCCATGATAGTTATTTTATAGCTTCCCAGATTGCCGAAGTTGCAAAAAATGGAGCATATGATCTGATCTTAACTGGAAAAGAAACGATAGATTTCAATGGATCATCTATTGGAGGGATGGTCTCTGAAATGTTGGACCTTCCTTATATTTCACTGGCTACAAAACTCGATCTTGCCGGAAATAAAGCAACGATTACCCGAGAGATAGATGCTGGTGAAGAAGTTTGTGAAGTTGATTTACCTCTTTTAATAAGTTGTCAAAAAGGAATGGCAGAACCACGTATACCCAACATGCGTGGCATTATGGCTGCTCGTACCAAACCTTTACTTGTTGTAGAACCCATAGCAGTAGATGCGCTTACAACTGTATCTGCATTTGAATTACCAGCAGCAAAAGCGGGTGTAAAACTAGTTGATCCGGATAATGTGGAAGAATTGGTTCGTTTATTAAAAGAAGAAGCAAAAGCCATTTAATCATTTTAGCATTTCAAAATTTAGCATATGTCAGTTTTAATATTTATAGCACAAGCCGATGGTCACGTAAAAAAATCTTCATTAGAATCTTTGACCTACGGTGCAAAGATTGCTGAACAATTAGGGACAACTGCAGAAGGTATTATTTTGGGCAGTGTAACGGATGAGCTTGCCAGCCTGGGAAAATATGCTGTAAAAAAAATTCACCATGTAAATAATCCGGATTTAGATAAACTGAATGTGCAGTCTTATACAAAAGCTATTGCACAGGTTGCAGAAGCAATCGGGGCACAGGTAATCGTATTTTCAAATAATATAGATGGCAAGGCTATTGCGCCAGGATTATCGGTAAAAATGAAGGCTGGTTTAGTTTCCGGAGCTGTTTCTTTACCGGATATAAACAATGCCCGCCCGCCCGCCCGTGCCGGTACGGACGGGGATGATCCGGTCGGACGGGGTTTTATTGTAAAAAAATCAGTTTTCTCCGGAAAAGCATTTGCGAATGTGGCAATCAACACAGCAGTAAAAATCATTTCTTTAAATCCAAATGCATATCAAACCATTGAAACAGGAGGAATAGCTGAAATAGTTCCCGTTGATTTTAAGATGGAACCTTCAAAAATAAAGGTGACTGCTACAAATGTGGTTAGCGGAGAAATATTATTGACTGATGCAGATATTGTTGTAAGTGCCGGACGTGGATTGAAAGGACCTGAAAACTGGGCCATGGTTGAAGAGTTGGCAAAACTTTTAGGTGCTGCCACCGCTTGTAGCCGGCCTGTAGCAGATGCACACTGGAGGCCACATAACGAACACGTTGGACAAACTGGCATTGCCATTGCACCTAACTTATATATAGCCATAGGAATTTCCGGAGCGATACAACATCTTGCAGGTGTAAACAGAAGTAAAGTGATTGTTGTAATAAACAAGGACCCTGAAGCACCGTTCTTTAAGGCAGCCGATTATGGCATTGTAGGTGATGCATTCGAAGTGATACCAAAGTTCATTGAAGCGGTCAAAAAATTAAAAGGAGTAGCTTAAAACCATCAGAGAAATATCTCGAAAACCATCCACCGCAGGCAGATGGTTTTTTTTATACCCGGAAATTTAATAGCTTTTATATGAAAGCCTTAATTTCGTAAAGAATATACAGTCAAGCATCTTAACTAAGACGATCAATATAGCATGAAAAAAATCGAACTGGAAATAGTAGCCCTTTCACACAGCATTACACAATCACACTCTTATGCCGTTGTTTTAGGTGAAATGAATGGCATTAGAAGATTACCGATTGTTATCGGCGGTTTTGAAGCACAGGCTATTGCAGTGGCTATTGAAAAAATGAATCCTACCCGACCACTTACACATGATTTATTGAAAAACTTCATGCTCTCTTTTAATATCGATTTACACGAAATAATTATCAGTGATCTGCAGGAGGGCATTTTCTTTTCTAAACTGGTTTGCTCGTCCGAAAATGATACTATCGAAATAGATTCCCGTACATCGGATGCGATAGCCCTTGCAGTACGTTTCGGCTGTCCGATATATACGTATGAAAATATTCTGGACAGTGCCGGCATTTTAATGGAAGATACCGGAGAAGAAACGAATCCATTAAAAACAGGATCAGGAAAGGTGACAGAAGTTTCTTTAGAAGATGAAAAAACAACGAACGACCTGAAAGCCCTTAGCCTGGAAGAATTGAATACCTTGCTAAATGATGTGTTGGAACATGAAGATTATATCAAAGCTATATCCATCCGAGACGAAATTAATAACCGGAAAAAGAAAAAATAATCAACCCCATACCAGGTGATTGCATTCCCCAATTGTAAAATTAATCTTGGCCTTCAAATTACGGGTAAAAGACCCGATGGTTTTCATGACCTGGAAACAGTATTCTTTCCTGTTCCATTAAAAGATGCATTGGAGATTATACCTTCCACTAATGAAGAAGAATCTATTCTTTTTTCATCCAGCGGTTTACCTATTCCGGGAAACCCCAATGATAATATTTGTATTAAGGCAATAGGATTATTGAAAACTAAATTTCCACAAATCACCTCATTACAAGTGCATCTACATAAATCAATCCCGATGGGTGCCGGACTTGGCGGAGGCAGTTCAGATGCAGCTTTTACATTAAATTTATTGAACAAATATTTCCAATTAAACCTGTCTTCAGACCAATTGTCCGAACTGGCTTTGGAATTGGGAAGTGACTGCCCGTTTTTTATAAAAAACAAAACATGTTTTGCAAATGGAAGGGGAGAAATTCTGGAAGAAATTGAGTTAGATCTTTCTGCATATAAAATACTTTTAATTAATCCTGGCATACATATAAATACAACCTGGGCGTTTTCTCAAATCAGTCCAGCTATACCTATTAAATCAATTAAAGAAATTATCCATCAACCCATTGAAAGCTGGAAAGCTGAATTAGTCAACGATTTTGAAAACCCCATTTTTCAAAAACATGACGAGCTAAAAGAACTTAAAGAAAAATTGTACCATGCAGGTGCCGTTTATGCATCTATGAGCGGAAGTGGTTCAAGTATCTATGGTCTTTTTAATAAAGATGAAATTCCTGACATTAGCCATATTCCAACACATTATTTTATGAAGGAATTAAATTGCCAGTTCTAATAGCGTTTCTAAATTCAACGGATCAGTAACCATCCTTAACTCAGCATTTGAATTTTTTGGCCATAATTCCCTGGGCCGGTCCCAATATAATTCGATACCATTTTCATCCGGATCATTCAGGTAGATAGCTTCCGAAACTCCATGATCTGCAGTGCCGGTTAAAGGATACCCTGCTTCAATAATTCTTTTTACAATAATAGCCAGTTCTTTTCTGCTTGGATAGAGAATAGCCACATGAAATAAACCAGGGTGGTTTCGGTTTGCAACAGGCATACCCTTGCTCATCCAGGTATTCAATCCAATATGGTGATGATAGCCACCGGCAGATAAAAATGCTGCGCTATCTCCCATTTGTTGAGTTACTTCAAAACCCAGTAAATCCCGGTAAAACCGAAGAGATCTATTAAGGTCAGAAACTTTTAAATGTATATGACCGATTTTTGTCTGAGGGGGAATTGTATAATCCATGATATTCGAACAGATTTTTTTTAAGTAAAATAATGCTAGCTTTGATTCAAAGTACGAAATATCAATATAATTTCTACCATAAGATTATTCCTTTCTCAAAACCTTGATTTACTCAATCATCGAGGTTAAGTTTTTTATGCCGGCAATGGTTAGCCGGTGATGCTGCATTTATCTACACTACATTTTTATCTTTAAATATTATACCATGCAACCTGTAATGGATACAACCGAAAAAACACAATATTATTTATCTCTTGAAGATAAATACGGAGCACATAATTATCATCCGATACCAGTCGTATTGAGTAAAGGAGAAGGTGTTTTTGTATGGGATGTGGATGGTAAACGTTACTACGATTTTCTGAGTGGTTATTCTTCACTGAATCAGGGGCATCGCCACCCGAAAATCATGAAGGCCTTAATTGACCAAGCAAACGAACTAACCTTGACCAGCAGGGCTTTTCACAGTTCGGCATTAGGTGAGTTTGCGAAATATATAACAGCTTATTTTGGATTCGATAAAGTATTACCGATGAATGCAGGGGTAGAAGCCGTTGAAACGGCTATTAAACTTTGCAGACGCTGGGCCTATACCGTGAAAGGCGTTGAAGAAAATAAAGCCAAAATAATTGTATGTGCCGGAAATTTTCATGGACGTACCAGTACCGTTATTTCTTTCAGCACCGACCCTTCTTCCAAAAAAAAATTCGGACCTTATATGCCCGGATTTATTATCATTCCATATAATGACCTTGATGCATTAGCTGAAGCATTGAAAGATAAAGATGTTGCGGGGTTTTTGGTAGAACCCATACAAGGCGAAGCGGGGATTCTGGTACCGGATGAAGGATACCTGTCAAAAGCAAAACAGCTATGCAGTGAAACCAATGTATTATTTATTGCTGATGAAATTCAAACCGGTCTTGCACGTACAGGAAAAATGCTTGCCTGTGATTTCGAAAATGTGAAACCCGACATCCTGATCTTAGGCAAAGCGTTAAGTGGTGGTGTACTTCCCATCAGTGCGGTATTAGCTAATGACGAAATCATGCTGACCATAAAACCGGGCGAACATGGCTCAACCTATGGTGGTAATCCACTTGCATGTAAGGTTGCCATAGCTTCCCTGCAAGTACTGAAAGATGAAAACCTGGCTGAACATGCGGCATTGATGGGTGAATTATTTCGTGAAGAAATAAGAAAACTTAATTCACCTCATATTCAATTGATCAGGGGAAAGGGATTATTAAATGCCCTGGTCATCGATCATTTAGATACAAATGCAACCTGGGAACTATGTCTGCAATTGAAAGAAAATGGATTATTGGCCAAGCCGACACAAGGAAATAAAATAAGATTAGCTCCTCCATTGATCATAACAAAAGAACAGATACTGGAAACCGTGGCAATTATAAATAAGAGTTTGAAAATACTGGATTAATCAATTTTTGCTGATTAACTGTAAGGAATGGTTGAAAATATTTTTTTTGATAATTTTATTTTTCACCTAATGGCGCCCTATTTCCGACCATTCAAATTTGATAATCTCAATTGAAACCCTTGCTGATAAAGACATTCAAGATTTTAATAATTTATAAATAATTAATACTGTATTTATTAAAGTTCCACAAGTTTTCTATTATTTGAAAAATAAACCCAAATTTCTTTGACCTTTTGCTTTTCTTACTTACTTTACATCACTTCACGTTTATCTTTCATCCTAAACCATTATTCAGTTACTAAATCATGACTGATTAGTGTAGAACAATCACCACAACCTATTACTATGACAGACTACCTTATTTGCAAATCAAATTTTGCATTTTTAGATAGTGAGAAAGACAAACAAAATAGTCGGCTTTATAATAGTAATGATGATTTCAGTATCAACAGTGAATGCACAATCAGCAGCAACTGCTACTGCTGCAGTCACAGTTATAAGCCCGGTGGTTTTTTCTAAAATTGAAGATATCAGTTTCAAATCTATTCCGGTGAATTCCTCTTCAAGTCAGGAATTAATAGTTTCAGGGGGAGGACAGAAATTTCACACTTTATATATTCCTAAAATTCTAAGTGTTAAGAATACCAATAAAGGGGTGTTCAGAATTACCACAAATTCAGAAAATTATTTTTCTATTTCATCAGATGATATAATAACACTTATACAAAGCAATAGAGTTGATAAAATTTATGGCCAATCTACTATTGATGAATCTTTAATAAATATTAAAACCGGAGAGACAGAATTAATTGTGGATACAAAAGTATTTTTTGACCATACTCAATTGCCGGGTTTATACACATCGAAAAATTTTACTGTAACAGTAAATTTCAATTAGATTTATTGCTGCGGAATATATTAATTAAGAATCAGTTCTTCTTCTGCTAATTTCTTGGATTTTCCGGATTGATCGGTATAAGTAATCTGTAATTTTCCTGAATGGTAATCGATACCTTGTTTATTATCCAGTTTTAACTGAAAGTTTCTTTTATCGTTTGGCGTATAAACGGACAATCCTTTTATTAACCCGACACGGGTTGATTTGCCTTCAGTTGAAATATAATTTACGGTAACATCTCCATAAGAGGAAAAATCACCTGTCCGGTTAAATGTCATTTTTAAAATGGGATCGGGTAAATTTTCTGTTTGAACAGAAAGATTCGAGAGGCTGATTTTTAAAGTGGGTTCTCCAATTCGAATCAGAACGGGCATGGTAATTCCAAAAATAGGAATCAGTTGAACTGAAATAGAAGAATCTTTTTTCCTGGATTCTTCTCCCAAAGCCTTATCAGATGGCACTGCCCTGAAATACATATGAGACCTGTATTCACCTGCAGCCAATTCATTAGCTTTTATCAATTGAACTTTTACTGATTGTGCTTCGTTGGGACCAAGTGTAACGCTTCTTGGGAAAAACCGTAAATTATTACTGGCAATTTTTTGAAGAGAATCCGGTTCTGCAATCTGTTCAAAACTTCCGTCCTCTTTCATTCTTATTTGAACAAATGTAATTACATAAGTGGCAGTATCATTTCCGGTATTTGCCAGATTCAGTTCTTCCGATCTTTTATTCCCTTCAAAAACAACCCGCTTTGGTGTAATTAATAAATTACCCTGTGCAGAAAGGTTATTTATATAAAAAGGAAGAATAAAAAATGTACCTAACAGTAAAGAACAAGAATTAAACATCTTGATCTTGTTTATAAAAGAATTTAGCATAAATCAGCATTGGATTTGAACTGTTGAAACTTAACCTGATTCCGAAACTACATTAAAAAAAATTAGTGCTATATTTTATAGCACTAATTTTAATTGATGTAAAATTTTAGTTGTAATTCACTGTTACACTAAATGGAGTTCCGGTAATATACGTACCAGCAGCTTGTGCGGCACTAACACCTAATGTTGCTCCAACATTTATTACCTGTGTACCACCTGCAGACAATGCACCTGCTGTAGCACCGATGTTACAAGTAAATGCTGTAGCATTCATGGTATTAGCTCCACTTGTAAGCACTACTGCGGTTGATGGCAATGTAATGTCATACGTATAACTACCTTGTCCTGCAACAGTAAAAGAAGCAGCAGCAACTGTTCCGGTAGTAACTGGCAATGTAACACCACCTGTAGTAGTACGGGTTCCGGCAGGAGCCAGGATTACTGAACCACCGGAAGCTGTAACAGCTATATTTCCGAAGTTCATGTCTACATTCTTAGTAATGCTGATTGGAGTAACGATTGTTGCAGTCGCTGTTGCGGTTGCCGTTGATTGTGCTTTTGCAGAGCTTGCAAATGCGATCAGCACTAAGGCTGACGCCATTAATTTGATTGTTTTCATTGTTCGGATTTTAATTATTCGTTGGATGAGCCCAACATGTACTACAAACGAGACTTCTAAATTTTTATTGTAGAATATGTCCTACTTTAATATTTTTTTTATTTTTTTAAATTATTAAAACTTCAAATTATTAAATCAATAACTTATTGATAAAAAGTTCCCATGTTTTCATTCTCTCCTGCATTATAAATACTGAAATTCAGGTTACTGATCACATCTCCATCCCGAGTAGGTTTAATGGTGAAAGAAATCTTTTCGGTCAGGGATTTCAGTTTTAATTTTTTTAATTGCTCGGCATCAATGCTTGCGTAATATTTACCTGGTATTAATCCGATATAACTGAAATACCCATCCGGTTCGGATAATGTACGGGTAACAAATTCAGATTTTTCATTATAAATATTGATGATAACCCGCCCAATGCCTTTGTTCAATTTATCATTTAATAAAGTAACATTACCAGAAGCTTCTCCCAATACAGAAACAGGAACTTCTATTAATTTAAAATGATTTGGTTCTGCAATAACCCGTATACTTGGGTTTTTAACCTTCCAGGCAATATTGTCAAAACTGTTTTTATCAATTTCAATAAAATAATGATTATATGCTTCCAAGCCGGTTACACGAATAGTTGTGTCTTTATCATTCCGAACAGTTCTTCCGGCATTTACCCTTAAGCCCATTTCATCTACTTTGGGTTCAGCTTTATCTCTTTTTCCATTACAATTGATATCTAAAAATGGTAAAATAATTAACCCTCCTCTTCCAACCTGGTTTTGATTGGAAAAACTGGCTGACCGGGTTTTATCATTATAAAGCAGTGATCCGCTTATAGCCTGTGTAGCTGAAGAGTTGAATTTGTTTTGTCTGCCAAAAAAAGAAATCTGGGCAAAAGAAAAATTATATCTGAATCCAAGGCCATAATAGTTCAGATTCTTTTGAACATCTCTTTCATACGTGATATTCATAAATCCTTTGTTGGAAATACTTTTTTCCATTTCAGCTCTTAAACGGTTGAATTTATGAATAGAATAATCATATTGAATCAATGGAGTTACTCTGATACCTTTTGCCAATCGTAAAGTCAATGAGAGGTTACTGCTAATTAATTTATTAGCCGGATCAGTATACGCAACGGTAGTTGTAAGATTGGTACTGATTCCATTTAATATAGCAGACATTAACAATTCTCCCGATATATATTTAATATTGGGAAGTATTAACTGATTCAACGTGATTCTTGAAAATGCTATAAATTTCTTTGTTTTGATAGGAACAGAAGCAACAATTTTCCTTTCTTCCAAAAAATTATTACTAACCCCTTTTCCCGATCGGATGGCAGTTTGTCCTTTCTCAAATTTATTATATGTAAATTCAAATTTTGCCTTTGATTGAAATTGATAAGACATCAATGCTCTTGAAATAACGCCTACAATATGTTCGCCTGTAAATAAAACATTTGATCCAATTCGGATTGACGTATTGAAAAATGGCATGGGTTTTCCTTTATTGGAAGCAGTGAACATTTCTGCACCGGCACCTATTGTTATTCTCCGGCCCAAGCCATAATTAGCAGTAGCTCGTGAAAACTGGCTTTTAATGACATCTTTTACAAAACCGGAAGTTAATGAATACTCAAACTGTTTTTTAGGCAAAAAATTAAATGGGATATTAATATTTTCTTCGCTGGTTCTTACTTCACCCCAAGGACCGTAAAACCGAAGTTTTACCTGTGATGTACCATAAACCAAGGGCACTTCAAATGTATAAAACCCGGATGCATCAGCTTTTAAATAATTTACTAATACATTATTGATATACAATTCAACGGTCCAACCCGGCTCTGTTTTATTGCTGATTGTATATGTTCCAAATGACTTTCTGTACGTTGTAGGTGCATTGGTTATCTGGATACCGGTAACCGGCGAATATAAAGTTGAAATGGATTGTGAAAAGATAGTACCAGCAGTTATTTGTCTCAGGGGTTTAAAATCATTGTTTACATAACGCCAGCTAATAAATTGTTGTTGATCTTTAAATTTTATGCCTTTGTCAAAATTCAAATACGCATTAGTTTCTCCACCGGCAATGATAGCACCTAAACCAAGATACAATCGACTGGTACTTTTAATACCAGTTTGCTGAGATGTAAATACGGCCCAATCTGCAATGCCTACATGAAAAAGTGGAAATCTTCTTCCTATCACTGTATCAGCTTTCTTCTCTCCTTTTAGTTTATTAATATTTTGTCTCAACAATTCTTGTTGCATTTCCACGATGGCTGGCAATTCAACTTTAGAAATCATGTTTACCGAAAGGCTTCTAAAATTAAAACTGCAATCAAGGCCAAAAACCTGGCCGAAAAAATCAATTTTTAAATACAGGTTCGTTTCGGTTTGAAAAAAATCTTCCGGCTTAAGAGTAATCGTTTTATTCTGATACTCAATGCTGCTCTTGGTCTTATCAATAATAAAAATAGCTTTTGAATTCATAAAGCTTCCTTCAACTTTATCATTATCCGCAGAAAGTGAATTCTTTATTTTAAGAAAATCAAATATTTCTTTAACCGGTAAATATGTATTTTGTTCAAATAAAATGACCGGTATTTCTGTAGCTCCAACACGTTGAACATTCAGGATTACAGATATTTCATCATACTCATCATTTTGTTGTGCCCATCCTGTATAAGAAGTAGTTAAAAAGAAAAATAGCAAAAAACACAAAACCCTAAAGCTGAATACAGGGCTTTGGGTATCATTTAATTGATATTTTTTAAAAGGCAGCATTTATAGGATTTGGATTTGAACTTTTTTTATTCTTGATTGAAGGTTATATAAAAAACCCCACTGTAAGAACCAGGTGGAGAAGATGCCAGGTTTCCTATTACTAAAGTTCCTCCAATATTAATCTGTGTACGATTAGGTGGTGAAGCATTATTTACAAAAGGGGAAAATGGATCCGAGCTTCCTATATTTAAAGAGATTGTTCCCCCATTACTTCCATTGAGGACAGCTGCAGGACCATTTAAAATATTAATGATATTACCGGGAGGCGATTCAATATCGAAGATGGCATTAAAGTATTGAACTCCTAAACTTAAAGGAACAATATCGCCGGTAACTGTTCGAAATCCAGCATTAGAAATAATAACAGTTCCACCATTATTACCTCTTGCGAAAGCACCAAAACTCATATTCTGTACCGTGTGAACATATAAGCCTCCCGGATCTCTGGGTAAACTATCGGTTGGAGTAGGCCAAACCACCTGTGCATGTACAATATTAGTAGCAGCTATTACTAGTATTGTAATACTAAATATGATATGTAGTTTGGTTTTTCTCATCAACATTGGATTGTATGTTTTGACTATTCTTTTACAAAAACGGAAAAAACATAACTGGATTTTTGGTTTTCTACCTTCAGGAAGTACATTCCGGGAGCTAATCTATTTTTCAACACGACATGATGATAATTTATGCCTGATTGATGTACTATTAACTGCCTCTCTAATGATCGTCCTTGTAGGTCTAATACTACAAACGTATAATTAGCTTCTGCTATTGTGTTGAATTTTATATTTAATTGATTATTAATGACTGGGTTTGGAAAAACAGATATGGAAGCTTGTGTATTTCCCATATCAACTAACGCTATATTACTTAATAAACTGGCTCCTGAAAGAGGAATAGATTTAATACGATAATAATTTTTACCAGATGCCGGCGC